>NZ_CAMHZX010000007.1:0-103518 GCF_946190285.1 Streptococcus mitis
ACTTATCTGGATTCGCTACAACTGTTTTGTCCGCTGGTTTAACTACGTCGTTCCCTGCATTTGGTTTCGCTGCGTCTTTTTCTGTTTTAACTAAGTCTTTTCCTAGAATTACTGCTGTTTTTCCTTCTGGTGTTGTTACTGTTGCGTTTCCTTTGTCGTCTACTACTACAGTTGCACCTGGGTTTACTGCTTTAACTTTAGCAACAATTGCATTTTTCTCATCTTGTGTTAATGAGTCTGGATTTGCTACTACAGTCTTATCTGCTGGTTTAACGATGTCGTTGCCTGCATTTGGTTTTGTTGCATCAGTTTCCGCTCTAAATAAGTCTTCCGATGGAATTGTTGCTGTAGTTCCATCTTTTAGAGTAACTGTTGCATTCCCATCTTCATCGAACTTAATAGATTTAGTTTCTGGATTTAACTCTCTTAATTTTTCTTCTACTTCAGCTTGATCATCTGGGTCATTTGCTTCACCAAATACTTTATCTGCAGGTTTCACAATACTACTATTCCCCGCTCCTGCTTTTTCTGTATCTTCTTTAGTTCTTACTAATTCTGATACTGGAATTGCCGAAGTTCTACCTTCTGGAGTAGACACAGAAACAGTTCCATTTTCATCTATTGTTACAATAGCATCTGGATTCACCTCTTCAACTTCTGCAATAATCTTAGCTTTTTCTTCATCTGTTAGGTTAGCTGGATCTTTTACGATAACTCTATCAAGTGGTTTATTAATATCATTTCCACCTTTACCGTTATCTAAGTCTTCTTCGGTTTTAACTAATTTAGCTGGATTAATCGTTCCTTTATCACCATTTTCAGTAGTTACCTCGATTTTACCATTTTCGTTATATTTAACTTCTTTGGCTGTAGGATTAACTTTTTTAACTTCTTCTAAGATTTTAGCTTTTTCTTCATCTGTTAATGCACTTGGGTCTTTTACAAGAACTTTGTCAATTGGTCTATTGATATCTCCAATTGCTTTAATAGCTTCCTTATCTGCTTCTTCTATTACATTAACATCTTCTACACTAGTTACTGCATCGATTGCTGCTTTAGCTTTATTCGCAACTTTATCTACTTTAGCTTTTAATGCTTCTCTAGCTTTAGGAGATAAATCATTACGAGCATCGATTTCTGCTTTTTTAGCTTTTGCTTCTTCGTCGATTGCTTTACGAGCATTTGGTTTATCTTCAACTACTGGAAGAGCTTTTTCAATTTCTGCTACACCTGTTTCTTTTGCAGTATTCACCTCTGCATCTGTTTTAGCATCATCTATTGCTTGTTTTGCTTGTTCTGCAGCATCATTAGCTTTTTGAATTGCTTCTGCTTTTTCCTCATCAGTAGCATCAGGTGTATTTTCAATAGCTTTTAATTGTTCTGCCAGTTTTTCATCAATTGCTTTCTTAGCCGCTGGTTTTGCTTTCGCTTCTGGATTAATTGCTTTAACTTCTGATGTTCCTGCTTTTTCTGATCCTTTTACAGCCACATCTGTTGTTGCTTTTTCCACATTTTCTTTCGCTTTGTCAGCTGCCGCTTTTGCTTCTTTTTTTGCTGCAGTTTTTTCTTCGTCAGTTAAGTCTGTACGCGCATCAATTTCCGCTTCTTTCGCTTTTAATACATCATCAATTGCTTTTTTAGCTGCTGGTTTTGCTTTTGCTGCTGGGTTAATTGCTTTAACTTCTGATACACCTTTATCTTTAGCTGTGTCCACCACTTGTTGAGCTGCTGTTGCTTCTTCTGATGTATCTACAGCGTCAGGTTGAGCATTGATTGCATCAGTAGCTTCTTTAGCTTTAGCTTGCGCTTCTTTCTTAGCCGCGTCTTTTTCTTCTTGTGTTAAGTCAGTACGAGCATCGATTTCTTCTTCTTTCTTAGATAGTTCATCTGCTACTGCTTGTTTTGCTGCTGCTTTTGCTACTGGGTTAACTTTACCAAATTCTGTAGTTCCAGTATTTTTCGCTGTATCTACAGCTGCATCTGTCGTTGCCGCATCGATTGCTTTTGTTGCATCTTCAGCCGCTTTATTGATTTTAGCGATGGCTGCTGCTTTTTCTGCTTGACTTAAGTTTTTGTCAGCATTAATAGCATCTGCTTTTGATTTACGCGCTGCTTCTACATCTGCTTTTGCTGCGTCTTTTTTAGCTACTACTGGATTATCAGCTGCGATTGCTGTTGCTCCAGATTCTTTAGCTTTATCCAATGCATCTTTTGCATTAGCATCATTAATTGCAGTTAAAGCTTTTTCTTTATCTGCATTTACTTTATCGATTGCCGCTTGTTTTTCTTCGTCAGTAGCATTTGGAGTTTTGTTGATTTCAGCAATTTTATCTTCCGCAGCCTTATTAACTGCATTGATTGCTGGTTCTTTATCTAAAGTTACAAATTCTGATAATGGTTTTTTATCTGTAGATCCATCTGTGTATGTTACTACAAGATTTCCGTCGGCATCTTTTGTAACTGATTTAATCTTGGCATCTTTATCATCGACATTCTTACCTTTTTTATCTGCTAAGTTTGCATCGTCATTATCCTTATTGTACTCAAGTTTTAATTTTTCTTTGATTTTTTCTAATTCTGCATCCGTCACATTAGTTGGATCTGTTACAGCTACTTTTTCTGTTGGAGCTGAAATTTCATATTTAGATGTTTGATCTTTAACGATGAATTGAACATATCCTGGTTTTTGTTGACGTACTGCATCGTCATTTGAAGCATCATAATTTTGACCTTCTGGGAATGAGCTTGCATTATCGTTATCATTAGCAACAACAAAACTTGTCCATTGGTTTGGGGCTGTAAGTGTTGTAACACCTGTCATCTTAATAGTTGCAGTTCTCTTATCATTAGATACTGTTCCTTCTCCATTTGTAACAACATCGTTATCAATCTTACCTGTTGTGAATCCGTATCCTGCAGTGTTATCATTTCCAACTCCACCAGGTCCGCGTAGATATAAATCTTTTACAGTAGAATCATCTGTCGCTTTGAATGTTAAATCAGTATTTTCACCAGTGTAAACATAGATTTGTTTCTTCTCTGGGTTAGAGTATGGAAGTTCTACTGTTGGTGCTGGATTAGCACGTAAAATACTAGATAATGTAACTTTATCAGTAGAACCATCTTTATAAGTAACTACAATCTTATCGCCTTCTTTAGTTATAGATTGGATATATTGTGAAGCATTTTCTACTAATGTTCCATCTTTATCTTTTAGTCTTTCATCATCACTAGTTTTATATTGAATCTTAATGTTATTTTTAATTTTTTCAAAATCAGAATCTGATAAATTATTAACATCAGAAACTGCTATTTTATTACCTTCTTCTGTTTGTCCTTGAATATCATATTTTTGAGTTTGTTCACGAACTACTAGTCTGAACCAACCTTCTGGTAATTGATCTACCGTTTTACCTGAATCACTATTACCATTAGGTTCAGAGAATGTTGCACCTTCTAAATCTTCAGCTACTAAGTATCTTGTTATTAAGTTACCTGTGTAGTTTTGTTGACCCGGTACAGAAATTGTTCCTGTAATCGTAACTTTAGCTGGATTAGTCTCTGTTGCTTCGATTCCTGCTTCATTTCTTTGATAACCTGTTGTTAATCCATACTGATTTTTTATTCTACCACCAGCAGCACCTGGAGCATTAATCCCTCTTCCACCTTCAGCAATACGAATATCTTTAATTTTTCCAGAATCATCAGTTGCTGATAATTCAATATTTGTTTCTTCACCTTTATAAACATAGATTTCTTTTGTATCTGGATTCGAGAACGGGATAATTCCTTTTGGTCTTACGTTTAAAACTTTACTTTTTTCAATTGTATCTGTAGAACCATCTTTATAAGTCACGACAAGTTTGCTAGGTTCAGTTGTCGATACTGCAACAGTGTCGATAACTGAAGTAGGATTAGCAACTGCTGTCCCACCTACAAATCGTGCATCATTACTTGTTTTAGAATGTTCTAATTGTAATCTTGATTTAATCGTTGTTAACTCTGCATCTGTAACATTATTAATATCATTTACAGTTATACGTGTAGATTCAGTTAAGTCTTTAATATCATATTTGTATGTTTGAGATTTAACAACTAGGTTGAAATAACCAGGAGCTGATGCATTGTTGCCTCCAGCCAGTCTAGCACCAGTAGAATCTTCAAGTTGTAGATATCTTGCTCCTAATACTGCTCGTTGATCTTCAGTTTTTGTGTAAGATGGAAGTGCTTTAAAAGTATCATTTGGCTTACCAGTGATTTTAATTTTCACTGGACCTTGAGTTTCACTTAGCGTTTGATGATAACTCCAACCATAACCATCTATTTCAACTTCTTCTTCCTCGGGCTTAGGTACGTTTTGACCTTTCGCATGAGCTATCGCTTGATCACTTTTCGATTTTAATACGAACTGACCACTTCCAGCTTTAACTGTTGCTTTAGTAATATTTCCAGCTGTTGAGCTAACTGTAATATCGACATCTGCATCTTCTTCATTATAAAGGTAAATTTCTTTTCCATTAGAATACTCCATAGAGTAATTAAAGTTACCATGAGTTGCAGATGTTTCCGCTCTAAATGCATTATTTTTATCTAATGCTTGTCCATTACGAAGGTCATTAGTCCCAGTATTAGCAATTGAGTTAGATTCAGAGTTCTTTTCAGTCTTCTCAACTTTCTTCGCTACAGTTTCTTTTCCATTAGTAGTATCTACCTTTGGAGCTTCCGTTTTCTCTACAGGTTTGTTTTTCAATTTTGAGCTTACTACAGTGACAAGTTTGTTGTAGGCTACTTTTAATTCATCTTGACTAGTTGCAGAAGCAAGCACAGACTTGGCAGAGGATAATTCGGAATTTAAAAGAGCGAGACTCTCCTCTGTCTTATTAGCGTATTTACCCGCTGAAATTTTCCCTTCAATTTCAGTGATATAGCTTTCCAATTGTGACTTATCCAAAGTTGAAGTTGGTTTTGCTGATTCTGCCGGTTTAGAAGCCGGCTCTGATTGTGCGACAACATTTTCTTCTGGTTTAACGGTCACTTCTGTTGCTGAAGCATCAGGCTGGACAGTCTTTTCTCCATCTTGAGAAGCTTTGGCCTCAAGATTTTTTTCAATAACTGTTACATCTTGTTTCCCAAGCTCATCAGCTGATACAGCCCCATTCCCTAGGAACATGAAAAGAGCAGCCACTGCTACACTAGCTGCACCAAAACTGACCTTTCGGATACTATAACGAAGACACTTTTCAGTGCGATACTCCTGTTGTTTACTCTTCATGAGACACAACCTCCTTAAATTTTATATTATTTCTAATTTGTAATATATTAATATACATAACATTTGCATATTATTTATATCATTTTTTTGTACTTAATGTACATCACAATGATAACACAAAACTATTTTAAAAGCAAAGTAAATTAAATTAAAATCATATAGATTGTAAAATGATGACAAATCGTAACATTTGCTTTTGTAACTAGCTATTTAAATTCTATCTAATTAAAAAATATGAATCCATTCCCTGATTTGTAATAGCTTCTAATTTTTTATTTTTTTACATTTTTAACATGGTTTTTCCTCTATAGTAGCTATTTTATTTCAACTTAAATTATTGATAGTTTTCGTCGAAAATGAAAAACATTAAACCAAAATAAAACATGCTATCTCATCCAATAACATGTCGTTTTTTACTATTTACAACAGTCCCTCAAATTCAGAGACGCTCATACCTAATTGTTCACTCGCAATCTCCGAAGTCAGGAGATGTTGACGAACGAGATTTAGTAGCACAGACAAACTTCCTTCAACTTTCCCACGCTCCAGTCCTTGTTCAAGACCTTCTTCTCGTCCTCGTTCTAGTCCCTGTTCAATGCCCTCTGCACGACCACGCTCTAAACCTTTTTCTTCAGCTTGTTCCAAGGCATAGTCCTGTGCTAACAAGGCTTGTTCTTCACGCATACGTAGTTGACTAAACATTTTCCTGTCCTCCTCGGACCAGCTCTTGTAGTCTAGCAGTTGGTCTGCCTGGCTGATGGCTCGCTCGGGTTCCTGGGTAAAGGGTTTATTACCGAAAAACTCCAACCACGGCTTGCGAACCTCGTCTTTGCTGGTTTCTTTGTATTTTTTTAATTCCAAGAACGCCATCTTAACTAGATGGTTTTCTTGTCCATTGTTTGTGATGGTTAAGACCTCACCTGTCATGTCTTCGCGCATACTAAAACTGTGAAAAGCCAAATCATCCGAGAAGTAATTACTATCCACGATTGCGATAGCGTATACTGGGGCAATATGTTTGTAACTCTGGTGAGTGTCACCTTCACGTTGGCGAATTTTTTCGAGGTTTTGATTAACCTGACTGCATAGATAAGCCCACAGGCGATTGATGAAAAAATTCTGATGATGCACCTGAATTTCAATGATAACTTGGGTGCCATTGTCCAACTCCGCCAAAACATCTATACTGGTATAGAAATCCTGCGCTGAATAAGGCATGGAGGGTAATACGTGAATATTGCTTCCCTCCAAAATCGTCACATTTTTTGCTGGCAAGTCCAGCATATCACGAATAAATTGACAAGTAATCTCTGGGTTGCTAAAAATCTTCTTAGCTACTAAGTCATTGGTCGGGCTGATACCCGGATGTCTTAGAATCATCCTTTTCCTCCTTTTATTATACCACAGTTTTAAATCTAGGTTTCCTAGATTCACTGTTACTATCTATTTATTCGGAAAGGAAATGAATTGTGAAGATATTTTATCTCGTTTCAACTAAAATATGAGCTTGATCAACCAACTGTCCATCAACAGTCAAATTGAGATAGAAATCCAAGGTCTTATCAGCAGCAAAATACAGGGTTGGTAGGCACAAATCTTTTTTGCTTTCCCCTGCTTGGAATTGAAGGATTTGAATCTCGTCCTGATAGGCGACACCATGGACACCTGTCCCCGGTTGAATCGAAACCTTAGCTTCCAAAGGAGTGTCACTTTCGCTACGTTCAATCCTAAAATGAAGAGTCTCTCCCTTTGTCACAGCTAGAATTTTTTCTACAAATGCTAGTCCCTGAACAACTTCTTTTTGTGATAAGCTAGGAGTTTTATAGAGGGAAATCTTGGTCAATACAGGCATAGATTGTACCTCTGTAATCATCACGCGCACCTTCTGTGCCTCTACTAGCGAACCTCGCAAGAGACGCTTATGACCAACTGTAAAGCCCATGCCAAATTCTTGCCAGACGCCGTCCACCTCTACTAGCACATGAAAAGTAGCGATTCGTTGCCCTAGCTTCAAATCTTCTCTTAACTCAATTACATCAAAAGTTTTAGGTGATCCTAAGTCGAGTTCTAACTGGATGGGCAAGTCTGCATCGCTTGCCCAAGAGCTGGTCTCAAGACCGTCTGTCAAATGGCGACAAGCAAAGTCTGCGGAAAGATCTGGACCAGACACCTCAGCTCCCAGAGCCAAATCTTCTTTATAGAGCTCATTGCGATAGGCCGCAAATTCATAGAGGCGTTCAATATCCTTTGCATCAAATAGCCCAGCTTGATTCGGCGGAATATTGAGCAAGAGTGGAGTTCCCCGACCCACCGAGTGAAAGTAGATTTCCACCAACTCCTCAAGAGACTTAGGATCCTGCTCTTCATGATAAAACCAACCCGGCCGAATAGAGACATCTGCCTCACCGATTGAAAAAATCGTGCCCGAGGGATCTCCGTGCTGAAGATAGTCCAGCTCTGCTTCTGTTCCTAGTTTGTCAGGATTCACCTTTTGCCATAGGGGATCACCTGCATACCCTCGTTCATTGCCAATCCAGCGGATACTGGTGCCTTCTGTTGAAAAAATTAAGCAATCGCCCTGCAGGTCACGAATGGTTTCAAACCATTTTTCAAATTCATAATTAACCTTTTGAGCTCCCTCTCCTCTGGCACCATCCATCCATATCTCAGTAAATTTCCCTCCATTTCCATAGGCAGGATTTGATAAAATCTCCTTCAACTGAGACAAATAATAGGCATTATAAGCCGCTTCTCGGTCCACATGATAGAGGGGGCTGTGGGCGTCCCAGGGTGATAGGTAGACCCCCATATCCATATCAAACTCTGTGGCAGCTTGTGATACTTCAAGGAGCAAATCCCCCTCTCCACTCCTCCAAGGACTGGCCTTGACCGAATAATCTGTGTGAACTGTCGGATAGAGGACAAAACCATCGTGGTGTTTGACCACCAAAATCAACTTTTTAAAGCCCGTTTCTTTGAGTACACGAACCCACTCACGCGCGTCTAACCTTGTCGGGTTAAATCGTTCAGGATTCTCCTGACCTGTCCCCCATTCCTGGTCATAAAAGGTATTGGGCCCAAAATGGATAAAGGCTGCTAGTTCATCCTCTAAATAAGCTAGCTGGGCCTGACTAGGCAAGGGCCCATGCGGTTTTATTTCTCTTACCATATTACTTCCTATCTACATTTTTCTTTACATTTTTGGCATGTACTTGCAATTCTGTTAATGCTAGAGGGCTTGTCAAGTTTTCAAATCGAAGACGAAGGGCATAAGTTTCCACCTTGTCAAATTCAAACCGAAGCTCTTCATCCTTGTCGCTTGACACTTTTCGGATAGTTGATACAGGGCACCAATTCTTTTCTTGTTTGAGCAGAGAATCCTTATCCAAATGATTTGGAGTCCGAGGTAAGCTAGGCTCATTCCCTATGTAATAATCAATAAAGGTCGGCTCAACAGCCACATATTCTTTATTTTCAACATAATACAAGGTCACGTTATCCACAAATCGCGGTTTTAAAATCCCTGCATCTCCAAAAAGAATGCCCACGCTGGCTTGCTCTGACTTGGTAATCCAAGTATTGGCTGTCGATTTTTTCCGAGCAATGACCTTGTCATTGAGGTAAGAGGCTGGGTGATTTGGCTCTGAGTGAGAAGCAAAGACCAGAGGCAGGTTGGACCCTGTCCACTGATTGGAAATAACTTCTCCATCTACACTGACATCTGTCACATGAATGGTGACTGTTGCTGGCAACTCACAGCCCACTACCTGTCCTGTGAGCACACATTCTCCTACCTGAGCATAGACTTGAGGCTTGAGTTCATCCCAAGTCACCTTGGCCGTATCTCGTCTACCATCTGATAAGACTAGCTTGACTCGGTCTGGTAAGTGCGGGGCTTCCTTAACAAGCGTCCAAACCCTTTCAGGCTCAATAGCGCAAATCCCTTGGACACAAACCTGAGCAGAAGCCTTTAAATCCAACCCCTCTAGCTGACCAGATACCATAAACTCATGAAAGCTTGCTATATCTTCTTCGGATATTGCCTCCCAAACAACCTTGACTCGTTTTGCACTACCAGACTCATAGTCCACCAAAACTGAAGATGGCAGCTGTGGATAAGTTCTCTTAGCTGTATACAAGCGAAGTGGTCGTACAGAAACTGCCTGCCCTAGTGAGGTATTTTCTGCGACCTGCAAATGAGTTTGATAGGTTTTGCCTTGATACATGGCTCGGATAGCCAAGTCGCCAGCAGACAAACAATGAAGCACTCCCTGATTTATAATGGTCTGGGCACTACCACTCATCTCCCAAATCACTTCACTATTCCCCACCTTGTTCACAGGGTTATCCACAGTTTGTGGATAAAGTCCAATGGCTGGGGAATCTCCTTCTTGTAATCCGACCTGCTTGTCTACTCGAATCTCAAATAAGCGCTTAGTTTTCAATGGTTGGCAATCCAAAGCCTCTCCCACTAGGAAATCAAAACTTGCTGGCTCTAGCCCTCTGGCACTGGCCTTTACTCTCACTTGACCTACCTGCTCCAAACTCTGAACTAAGAGGACACCTCTGCCATGAAAGGCTTTCCTCTTAAACCGACCATTTTTCTGAGCCTTGTAACGTTCACGACTGGCCTGCCTGCCATTATCCACACCCACAATGCGAGCAGGGCCTTCAATTTTAAAATGAAGCTGATTGGAAGCAGTCGGCACCCAATTTCCATCCTTGTCCAATACATCAAAATAGAGATAGAGGAGGTCTTGTCCATCTGGTCCCAGTTTTGTTTTCTCGGCATGTAACCCGATTTTGGTTGGCTTACCTGCAGTCACCACCCTATCTTCTGCCACAAGCTGACCTTGACTGTCATAGGCCACAGCACGCAATTCTCCCGGTTGATAAGCCAAGCGCCATTCGAGATAGAGTTGATCAGAAGCTTCTCCCTCTTGGTATTTTCTGCCATCTGAAGTCCATTTTTCCTGAAAGGTCTTCCTACCTTGAGATTTTCCATTTAGAAATAGCTCTACAGAACCAGCATTTGAATACACTCTAACAGGGATATCCCCATACTTATCCACAACTTGTTGATAACTCTTGTGGATTTCCCAATTCCAGTGGGGCAGGATATGAACCATAGGCTGCTGATCTAGGTCCACCCACTGACTTTGATAGAGATAATAGTCATTTTTAGGAATCCCTGCTGTGTCCACAATCCCAAAATAGGAACTCTTTACAGGCATGTCATTTTGGTTGTGCCAAGGAGTCGGCTCACCGATATAGTCCACTCCTGTCCAGATAAACTGCCCCGCATAGTCTAGCCGATTTCTATCTGCTATCCAAGAAGCCGTCGCCGTCTTCCCCCAAGGAACCCGATCATTTCCATAGTCTGACTGTTCAAAATTCCTCACGCGGCGATTATCCCCAACCCATTCCTTATCTGGGCGAAAATAGCTCTCACGCGTCCGTGTAGCCGATGAAGTTTCAGACCCATAAAGTCGCCACTTGGGATGTCTTTTGCGAATCCCATCAATATTGTCTTCCGAGTAATTCAAACCCACCACATCCAGCAAATCAGCAATCTTTTCATGACCTCCAGAACCATCTCCGAAGCGGAACTGATCCATTCCCATGGTCACAAAACGGCTATCATCAACCTCCTTGACCCTTTCTAGCAAGCGTTTGATAGTCTTCAATGAATGAGAATCGCCATTTGCTTCGCTGACTTCATTTCCCAAGGACCACATAAAAATCGCTGGATTGTTCTTACCACGTTCAATCATAGTGCGCAAATCATAATCTGACCAGAAATCGCCTGCTTTCGCTTCTGGATGAGTCGCTTCTTCCTCAAAAAAGCGACCATAATCATATTCTTTCTTGCCTCCATACCAGGTATCAAAGGCTTCTTCTTGGATGAGTAGGCCCATTTTGGCAGCTAGATCCAGCAAAATGCTACTGGCTGGATTATGGGTGATTCGGATTGCATTGACACCCATTTCCTTCATCTGGCGCAATCGTCTCTCAGCAGCTGACCTATTTTCCACAGCTCCCAGAGATCCATAGTCATGGTGCAAACAAACCCCGTGAATCTTCAACCAGCGACCATTTAGAAAGAAGCCCTTATCCGCTTGCCAATCCATATAACGGTAACCAAAAGTCTCCTCTTCTTCATCAACCAAAATTCCATTTTTGTAAAGGCGAGTCTTCAATTGGTAAAGGTGAGGAAGATTAATATCCCAAAGCAAGGGTTGGAAAATTGATATGGCTTGTTGGAAAGAATATTTGTCCCCAGACTCAATCACTAGAGAGTCTGTCGCCTGCCAGTCTGACAGCTGTTGGCCATCATACCAGATACTCTGTTCCAAATACACCGACACGGACTGAGACCCATCATTTGAAACCTTGCTTTCAAGCTGGGTTTCCACCCAAGATTGCCTTTGTTCCTTTAGCTTGGGACTTTCTATCTTAATCCCATATAAATCCAGATGCACCGAATCTGTAATCAATAATATTACTTCTCGGTAAATACCGCTACCAGAGTACCAACGACTGCTAGGTTGCTGATTTTCCACAAAAACCGCAAGTTGGTTGGCTGTCCCATCATTTCTTAGATAAGGAGTAATATCATAAGAAAAGGGCGTATAGCCACTGGGATAATAGCCCAGCACTTGCCCGTTGATATAGACTTGGGCATTCATGTAAACTCCATCAAAGAGCAAACGCACCAATACAAGACTGGCATCTTCTTCCAAGTAAAACTGCGTCCGGTACCAAGCCTGACCCCCATTTAACTGACCACCCTCATTTTGCGCTGGCGAATACTGGTCAAAATCATTGTAAATACTCCAGTCATGTGGCACTTGAATAGCCTGCCAATTTTCCCTCTGAAAATCCGGCGCCAAGGCCTCTTCTTTCCCAACTTCCTGGCTAAAAAACCAGTGATTTCGTAAAACTTCTTCTCTTCTCATACAAACATTCCTCTTTAAACGACTCGCTTTACTTGACTATATCATAAAACAAAAGCGCTTTCAACACTTCCTCCATCGCTCCCTAAATACTCGGAAAAGATTCTATAATTTGTAGAGGAGGATTTAGTCCTCAAAGCTACAAGGGCAATGCAAAAAGAGCCTGTTGCCAAGCTCTTTAGTCTATTATTTCTTCTCAGCACGGAGAGCTGACAAGATTTGTGTACGGATATCATCCACACCATTTGGCGTATTTGGTAAAAAGATGGTTTGATTTCCTTTAGAAGCAAAGGTATTCAAGGTATCCAAATACTGGTTCGTCAAGAGGATGGACATGATTTGTTCTTCTGTCATGCCAACATTAGCTTCCTTGAGTTCTGTGATAGACTCTGCCAATCCATCCACAATCGCCTTACGTTGTTGGGCAATCCCCACACCATGAAGGCGGTCTTTTTCTGCTTCGGCTTCAGCTGCAGTGACAATTTTAATTTTGTCAGCTTCCGCCAATTCTTGCGCTGCAACCCGCTTGCGTTGCGCCGCATTGATTTCATTCATGGATTGCTTAACTTCTGCATCTGGTTCGACCTTGGTAATCAAGGTTTTCACGATAATATAACCGTAAGTAGTCATTTCTTCTGCTACTTGGTGTTGGACTTCAAGGGCAATCTCATCTTTTTTCTCAAACAATTCATCCAAGGTTAATTTTGGAACAGAAGAGCGAAGAGCATCTTCGATATAAGATTTAATCTGAGATTCTGGACGCATAAGTTTATAGTAGGCATCTGTCACGCTCTGTTCATTGACACGATACTGAGTCGCTACATTCATCATAACGAACACATTGTCCTTGGTCTTAGTCTCAACCACAATATCGCTTTGCAACAAGCGCAACTGAATCCGCGCTGCAATCGAGTCAATCCCAAAAGGTAAGCGAATATGAATACCGCTATTGGCAACCTTTTGGAATTTCCCAAAGCGTTCAATAATCGCCACCGACTGCTGACGAACCACATAAACTGTACTCAGTGTGACTATTACCAATAGGAGCACACAAACCACCACAAAAATCATCAAAAATGTTGCCATTATCGTGACCTCCATCATTATTTTTCCTGTATTATAGCACATTTAAAGAAGGCTGTGCAGTTTTTACTGCGGTTTTTCCTGAAATGTCAATAATTAGAGGTGAATTGTCACATTGTCGTCAAATCTCTATCAATTTAAATAAGGGAGATGTTACATACATTAGAAACCTTATTCACGATATTTCTAGCTCCGTTGTTTATCTAATTACTACCAGAGCTCGTTCTTACTATTGTAGCGGACGTCATAGCAGGAATTATCTTGTATTTCGTCTGCAAATGGCTAGATGGTAAGAAATAGACCGAATGACTAGCCTATCAACACCCGTTAAATCGCTAAGATACGTCAAAAAAGCCCTTAACTACTGGCATAGTTAAGGGCTTTGGTGTTCTAATGAACCTTATCCGATGGAATTATTCTAACATATAATCCCAGATATTTCAAAAGTTTTATTTATTTTTTAAAGTTCTGAAAGGTCTATAATGAAGCTAGCTATCTAGTACCAAAAAACCGACTAGCTCCTATGATCTAGTCGGTTTCTCATCAATGCGCCAACATTTCTTGGGCGATTTCTTGGCCAGATAGGTTATCTGGGTAGTAGGTTGGCCAGTTATCCATTTCTTCAAAGAGGGCTTCTTGGCTTGTGCCTCCAAAGAAGATATGGAAATGTTCTGCCTTAACTGGGGCGATATTGTGGTCACTAAACTGAACATACTTGAACTGTCCAGCATCCGCATCTGTCGCTTCAAAGAGGAAGCGCGCGCCACGATTGCCTTTCTTGTAAGTTAAGATTTTCTTACCAACATACTTGTAGGTGAATTTCTTACTTTGTCCACCTTGAACAAATTCCATAGTGTTATCAGTGATATTAATCTTAGTCACATCTGTCTGATAGCCTTTTGTATAGTAGGCCTTGTACTCAGACTGAGTCATCTTACCAGTCAACTTAGCCTTGTAGTCAAAGACTTGGTCAAAAGTTCCATCTTCAAGGAAAGGATAAACTGATTGCCAGTTACCTACATAGTCACTCAAGGTGCGGTCCTTGACGTCTGCATCCTCGAAGTAACCATTTTGAACTGTCTTGGTATCCTCTGCCTTTTCAGGCTCAATTGCTGGGCCTTCTTGGTCCGTTGTTTGTTTCAGAGCCTTGAGGTTTTTCTCCATCACGGAAATATAGTTTTCGCCAGCCTTGGTATCCTCTTCTGTCAGACTTTCTAAAGGATTAAGGACATCTGTTTTAACACCTGCTTCTTTTGAAAGTGTGTTAGCAAGGGCTTGTGAAGCATTTTCCTCAAAGTAAATATAGGCAATTTTATTTTTCTTGACGTACTCTGTCAATTCTGCCAGACGTGCAGCTGATGGTTCTGCATCTGGAGAGAGACCTGAGATTGCGACTTGTTTGAGTCCATAGTCCAAAGCAAGGTAGTTAAAGGCTGCGTGCTGGGTCACAAAGCTCTTTTGTTTAGCTTGAGACAAGCCTTCTGCATAAGACTTATCCAAGGCTTGCAATTTTTCGATATAGGCAGCCGCATTCTTCTCAAAGGTCTCTTTTTTATCAGGATAATCTGCTGACAAGCTATCACGGATGTGCTCTACCAGTTTGATGGCACGAACTGGTGATAACCAAACATGGGGATCATACTCATGGTGATGACCTTCTTCTCCATGGTCATGGTCGCCCTCTTCTTCCTCGCCACCTGGCAAAAGCAACATATCGCCTGTCGCCTTGATGGTTTTGACCTTTTTCTTATCCAAAGTATCTAGCAATTTAGGGACCCATGTTTCCATGTTTTCATTTTCATAAACGAAGGTATCTGCGTCTTGGATTTTAGCAACTGCCTTGGCAGAAGGTTCATATTCATGGGGTTCTGTACCAGCACCGATGAGGAGTTCTACATTAGCAGTATCTCCTGCGACTTGCTTGGTAAATTCATAGACAGGGTAAAAGGTTGTTACGATATTTAGTTTGCCATCTGCCTGCTTCTGATTGGAACAAGCCACTAAAAACAGAGCACATAGACTGGCTAGCAATAAGCTCATTTTTTTCATGTTCTTCTCCTATTTGATAAAACGTCTTACTAAACTAATAAGTAAAAAGACAGTTACAAAAATAATGGTAATACTTGCACTTGCAGGTGTTTCTGCATAGTAGGAAATGTAAAGTCCTGCCACCATTCCCAAAAATCCAATCGCACTGGCAAGCAGCATAACCGATTTAAAGTTTTTCCCCAGACGCAGAGCAATACTAGCTGGCAAAACCATAATGGTCGACACCAAAAGAGCTCCTGCTGCAGGAATCATAAGAGCAATAGCTACCCCTGTCACCATGTTAAAAAGAATAGACATGGTACGAACTGGCAAGCCATCCACAAAGGCCGTATCCTCATCAAAGGTCAAGATATACATTGGACGAAGGAAGAGGAAGGTCAAAATCAAAACAACCGCCGCAATGACAAAAAGGGAAATGACCTGCTCTTCGCTGATAGTCACAATCGAACCAAAAAGGTACTGGTCCAAACTCATTGAGCTAGAGCTTTTACCCTTACTCATGACAATCAGAGAAACAGCCAGTCCTGTTGACATGAGGATAGCTGTCCCGATTTCCATAAAGCTCTTGTAAACCGTACGGAGATACTCCAGAAAGACCGCCGCAATCAAGACAATGGCAATCGTAGAAACTGTCGGAGAAATCCCCAAAACCAGACCAAAGGCTACACCTGAAAGTGAGACGTGGCTAAGAGTATCACTCATCAAACTCTGACGACGCAAGATAAGGAAGGTTCCAAGAACTGGCGAGAAAAGACTCATAGCAATAACAGCCAGAAAGGCACGTTGCATAAAGTCATAAGATAATAAACTAAGCATGGCCCACCTCCTGATCATTCTCATGAACGTTGAAACAACGCCATGGCGAGTCTTGGTTACGGACTAGATGAATATTGCGGTCCGCATAATCCTTAACTTCTTCAGGGTCATGGGTAATCATCAAAACAGCCTTGCCATGATGATGGGCGCTATGGTGCATGAGTTCGTAAAATTCATTTTTACTTCCTGCATCCATCCCCGTTGTCGGCTCATCTAGGATAAACACATCTGGGTCAGAAGCAAACATACGCGCAATCACCGCTCGCTGCTTTTGTCCTCCAGAAAGAGACCCCAAGCGTTTGTCTCTGTGTTCCCACATACCAACTGAGTTCAGACTGGCCTTGATATGCTCCTCATCATGAGCATTCAAGCGACGGAACCAACCCTTTCGCGGATAGCGGCCCGACTTGACAAATTCATAAACCGTACTTGGAAAACCCGCATTAAAACTGGCAATCTGCTGGGGAAGATAGGCTATTCTCAATTTCTTGCCTTGCGTATTTGTCTTTGAAATGGTCACCTTACCAATGCGTGGCTGGAGGATCCCAAGACTAGCCTTGATCAGTGTCGTCTTAGCCGCCCCATTTTCCCCTGTCAAGGTAACAAATTCCCCACTATCAACACTATAATTGATATGTTCAAGAACAGGCTCCTTATCATAATAGAAGGACAAATCCTCTACCGTAATATATCTCATTATTTGATTTCTCCTACTAAAGCAGTCAAAAACCGCTGAATCACTTTTTGTTCATTTGGAGTAAACTGAGTTGCCACTTGTTCATAGGTTAAAAGTGTATGCTCATGGTGATGATGGTGCTCCTCAGCAATTGGACGAGCCAATTCAGTCAACTGATAAAAAATCACACGCGCATCCTTAGGATCCTTGGATGTCTCCAGCATCCCTTCCTTGACCAAAGACTTAATAGCCTTTGTAACTGCTGCCTGACTGACATTGAGACGACGAGCCAACTCTGAATTTGTTAAAGATTCCTCTGACAAAAGCATGAGGATATGCTCCTGAGTATTGGTCAGGGCCACCTCGCTAGTGCAATGACCTATTAGGATTTCATGCTGATTTTCTGCCTGCAAAATCACCTCATTCAAAAAGGCATCGATATCCTTCGCTAGCTGTCTCATATGTTACTCCTTTCCTTTCAGACTTCTCCATTTTAAGAGAAAAATACTATTCTTTGAAATTTTATTTACTGGTTAATTATATCACAACCAAAAAAAGAGTCAAGAAAAAACGTGAAAACTGGTTTCATTCTTGAACTCTTCCATATTATTATCTATTGAAATTCCTTGACATCTCCATCATAAGTCGCCCAGTCTTTACTGAAAAAGCGCTCATTAAGATGGTAAGTCGGAGCTGGGGTGGGATTGGAAAGGAAAGGATCAACGGCCTTGTCAAAAGCCAACCAACCCAACCAACCAAGGTGGATGGTGTCCTTCATAAAGAAAGGCTCCCCGCCATCCTTAGAAAAATCTGCTATATTGGTAAAACCTTGACTTTCTAACTGGTAGCGAATCTTCTGCACCGTTTGTTGGTACATATCTTCTCGTAAACCAGCGTAGTCCATCCATTTTTTATTAACAGGTGGAATGATAAAAATCGGGTTTACCTTAGATTTAGAAAACTGTGTCAACACCAACTGCAAGTCATTATACTCTGGCGACTTGAGATAAGTAAAGCTTTTCTGAGAATCCTTTAATTTCTTCAAATCCTTCTTAATCTGCGTATTATAGAAATAATTTTCCATTCCCAGATCATTATTGGAAGTATTCTTTTCTGCATCTGCTTTAACAACATCTTCTATGGCTTGATAAGAAAACTGGTCTGGCAAGGTCTTTAAATACTTAACTACATGCTTATCGTAGTTGACATAGCCTCTAACTGAAAACTGACCAAAAAAGGAAGCTTGGCGTTCATTAAACCGAGCTAATAATTCAATCATTTCATTGTCTGCAGACGACAATTCTTCTTTACTTGCCAACTTCTGAACCAAGTCCTTCATAGCTACGTTTGGGAACTGCTGCAGTAAGCGAGTCGCTGCATATTGACTAGCCTGATCTCCAGATTGATGTTCCAGAAAACTGGTCAACTGGTCTCCATTAAAATACTGCTGAAAAGCTGCTGGCTCATAGCCATTTTTACTAAACCACTGGGGCGAGATAACATATACAACTTGTTTATTCTCCAGTTGTGGCAACATCTGTTGCATCCCAAAATACTGATTGAGCGAGGCAGCTCCCCTCTGTCCTAAAAGATAGGGGCGATAAGAGCGGTTGTATTTCTCAGCCAATACTGCAGGATGGGCACCGTCAAAACGAAGCCATTCACTGGAGCCAAAGAAGGGAACAAAACGCATATTTGGATCAGATAGTGCTCTGACCTTTTGACTTCGCTCCTTAAAACTATCGATAGTAGTAGCCACCGCCGAACGCTTTTCAGCTCCCAGATCATGGTGCATCTCAGCAGGATAGAAAAAGATAAGCAGAAAAACCAACAAACCAGCTATCAAGACCGGTCCGAAGATCATCCATAAGCGTTTAAGCATTTTGTAGCTCCACAATACCAGCTATGATTTTATTGGCTGTATTCCAGTCGTCACGACCAAACTCTGTTACAGGGACACGAATATCAAAACGGTTTTCAATCTCCACAATCAACTCAACCGTTCCCATACTATCCAAGACACCTGCATCAAAAAGATCTTCATCCATCATGTCAGAAACATCTTCCATAAACAACTCATCAATAATTTCGATAACTTCTGATTTGATATCCATATTTTATTTCCTTTTATTTTTTAAACCATAAATCATTCAAGAATCCAGAAAAGATTAAGAATGACAGCATGACGACATGGAAGGTGACAACCATGCCAAGCAACTGAATCCAGCGATTCTCAGGTAGAGCAGCTTTCCCTGCTTTTTTCCGTTCCTTATTGAGCGTTTTTTTCTTACGAATCCAAGCGTCATTGATGACCAAGCCCAATCCATGAAAGAGTCCATAGGCGATATAGTACCAGGTCACACCATGCCAAAATCCCATAATCAGCATATTTACAATGTAGGCCACACTTGAGGTTACATTACGATTTTTAAAGACCTTCTTTCTGGTCAATACCATCACCATCCGCATAAAGACAAAGTCACGGAACCAGAAAGAGAGACTCATGTGCCAACGATTCCAAAATTCCTTCAAATCCCTTGATAAAAAGGGCTTGTTAAAGTTGATGGGGCTACGGATTCCCATCAAATTTGAAATGGCTAAGGCAAACATAGAGTACCCTGCAAAGTCAAAGAAGAGCTCCAGACCAAAGGTATACATGACTGCCAAGGCATAGTGGTTAAAGAAACCACCTGACTGCAGGGCTAGATTCTTCAAAGGAGGTAGTAAGGTTTCTCCTAAAACATGAGCCAAGATAAACTTGTACAAAAATCCCCACATGATATAGCGAACGGATTCATCCAGCATATCCATCAACTCATCCCGCTCAGGAATGGTCTGATAATTTTCATTAAAACGCTTAAAGCGATCAATTGGACCACTCGAGAAAGTCGGCATGAAGAGAAGAAAACGGAGGAATTCCCAAAGGGTAAAATCCTTAATCACTCCATCTCTCAGCTCGATGATAATCCCAACCGAACGAAAGGTCAGGTAAGAAATTCCCAAAAATCCAAGCAAAGACTGCGTTCCATTGATAGCTGGCTGCACCTTGACAAAGATAATCGGAAGGAGGGATAGAAAACTAACTAGGTAGAAGACCCACTTGCCATCCTTACTTTTTCGATAATGCTTGTAGAAGAGTAGGAGCAATATTTCCCAGCAAAGATAAATACCCAAGGCTGCCAACTGATTGGTCTTCCCACCTACCAACATGGTTACGATAAAGAAGAGACTAACCAGCACTTCATACCAGGCAAAGCGTTTCTTGAAAAAGAGACCGATAAAGACGGGCAAGGTTGCAGCAATCACATAGACAAAATACTGAGGATTGCCGTAGGGCTCTAAATGAGGAAGCTGTTGAAAGAACTCCATCATCTCTTATTCACCTCGTTAATCAATCCTTTTATGTCAATTTTTCCATTTGGAGTCAGTGGCAAACTGTCTCGATAAAGGAATTTAGACGGCATCATGTAGGACATCATGATATCTATAAGGTCTTCCTTGATAGCCTTGGTAATATCGATATCACGCTCAAACTGCTCACGAACACCGTCTTTCAAGATGACATAAGCCAATAGATTTTGCACCTTGTGGTCTTTATTATAACGTGGTACAGCTACAGCAGACTCGATAAAGCGAGACTTATTGAGGTTTTGAGAGACATCTTCTAGCTCAATGCGGTAACCGTTGAACTTAATCTGGAAGTCCATGCGTCCGCCGTAGAGAAGCAAGCCTTCATCTGTCATAGTTCCCACATCTCCTGTATGGTAGGCTGGCAGCCCTTCAAACTCAAAGAAGGCTTCTACCGTTTTTTCAGGATTGTTCATATAACCTTTTGAAACAGCTGGTCCAGAAACAATGATTTCTCCCTGTTCGCCATTTGGCAATTTATTGCCGTCCTCATCAATGATAAAGGTTGGAGAGTCGGCCTTGGTATAGCCGATTGGTAGGCGTTTGAGAGTCGCCAACATCTCGTCTGTCACAGCAACTGCTGACAGGGCTACTGTCGCTTCTGTTGGGCCATAAGCATTGATAATACGGGCATTCGGGAAACGCTCACGCAGTTTTTGAGCCGTTTTGACCGTCAATTCTTCACCATCAAAGTAGAAATGCGTGATTCCAGGCATTTTCTCACTATTAAAGTCTTCTGACAACATGGCCATATCCGCAAAAGAAGGCGTTGATGTCCAGATAGCGATTGGCAATGAAAAGATGGTCGCAAAGAGTTGCTTAAAGTCCTGAGTAATAGCTGAAGGGAGGGCAAAAAGTGTACCACCCAGTGCCAAGGTCGGAGCCCAGTACATGACAGACAGATCAAAAGAATAAGGTGGCTGAGCCAGCATTTGCGGACGACTTGGCGTCGCAAATTCCTTATCCGTAATCATCCAGTTAGTAAAGCTGAGGAGATTATCATGTGAAATCTGCACTCCCTTTGGCTTACCAGTCGTACCAGAAGTAAAGATGATATAGTAATTATCATCGCCCTTGACTGGATGCGTTATTTCATAGTTATTCCCTTGAGCAAAGGCTTCTTGAACCTGAGCTAGAGTCATCATCGGTGTAGAAACCTGCTCCAATGGAAATTCTGAAATGGCAATAATCAAACTTGGCTCCGCTACTTCTAAAATAGCTGAAACTCGCTCCAAGGCCGAATGGCTGTCAATAGGAATATAGGCATGACCTGACTTAGTCAAAGCTACAAAAGTTGCCAACATTTCATACTCTTGGCCACCAAAAACAACCACAGGAGACTTCTCTGGCAAACCTAGTTGGTCAATGGCTGCAGCCAAACTATCCGAATCAGCCTTCAAATCTCCATAAGTGTGTTCCTGCCCCAAAACATTGTAAACAGGATAGCTAGGCTGTGTCTGAGCAAAATGCTCAATGGTTTCAATCATATCTACTATTGGTTTATTTGACACAATAGGAATTCTCCTTCAAGTTAAAATTCATTATAGATAAAGCTTCCTTGACCCTGACCAAGATAGCTAAAGAAGTAAAGCAGCCCTAGAAAGATAAGAAAATACAAGGCTGTCCGACCAAGAAAGAGGTACAATTCTTTTCTCTGTTTCATCAAGAAAAACCATTCATTTCTGTAATTTTTTGCTAAATAAGATAGACTCTTACTATAGTATTTTTCTACCATTGTACCACTTTATAGACTAGTTTTTCAATTGTTTACCGCACATTTTCACTAGATTTCAGTTTATTTTAAGGATTATGCGCTTTTTCTATGTATATTTTAAATAGAGTGAAGCTGGGCAAAAATTCAATTTCAGTAGAAAATGAGGTAAATCTTCCTATAATAAAACACACAATATCAAGTTTTTTCAACACCCGATACTATGCGCTTTTCTAATTTTTCAAGACTTTTTTACCAGTCTCTCATTTAAAATAATCTCGTCTGATATAAATTAAAATAGCTTCTATCATCAGACAAATGGCTGATAGCCAAAAACTGATGCTAATACCAAAACTCTCAGTAATATAGCTCATTAGCAAAACAAATACTGAAAATGCTAGTGTCGAAATCACTTCCAGAACGGAATAGACATTAACCAAGTTATTTTCCTCTACTGTTTCCTGAAGAAATACACTTTCAGGAACTTCTTTTAGCTGCGATAACATACCAACTAAAGCTGAAAATACTAAAAACATCTGTGCATTTGGAAAAAATAGAATAGTCAGTGTCACTATTGCCATGGCTACAAGAGAAAAAAGAATACTTTCCCATTTAGCAGCAAGGAACTTTTCAGATAGCCTAAAAGCAATTAAGCCACTAATTATAATACCAATAGAGTATGCTGTATTAGAATATCCCCAGTAACTTTCCGTTTTATTTAATAGCTCAGTTACAAAGACAAGTATGATAGACGAAACCCAAATCGTATTTGAGAAAATTTCAAATAAATTTGCTGATACAAAAAGTCTTAATCTAGGATCTCTGGCAACTAACTTCCAACCTTTGAGCAAAATTTCAAGATTTGTCTCTGACTCTAGCACCTCCACTTCAGCCTTCGGAAGAAATAACATCAGAAAGCTAGAAATGATATACAAGATTAAAATGATAAACGTGGTAGGTAACAGACCAATTGTTGCAAACAAGAGTCCACCCAACCCCCACCCTACCAATTGAACAGCTTCACCAGTCATTGACAAGGCTGAGTTAGCCTTACCCAAATCGGTCGCATAGCGTGGCACAATAGCATAGGAAACAGGTGCTGCAAAACCATCTAATATTGAAATTGCCACAACAAATAGATAGGTTACCAAAGGCGCTACGGATTGCATTACGATAAACATTCCTACCAGTATCGTTAATAATATAGTCTTTCCAAATTGAGATAAAGACAAAACCCTATTTAGCGCTAACCTTTTAGTAACTAAAGGAACTAAAAGACTCGCAACAAAAGAGGATATCCCTATTAAAATGGGAACTAGTGACGTGGCAATTACTGATTTTGAAATAATGTATATGTTAGCAATGATGGTTACTCTAAAGAAAATATCTGCTAAATTTGCAAACAATTGAGAGACTAATAACTTGATAAATGAATTAGACATATAGCGCTCCCCCTTTAGTTACAAACTTTGGAATTAAATTTGATTTTTAATATTTTAGCATAAAATAGCAGAAAACAAAAGTGAGGTTTTTTACATGAGAAAGCAAAAGCTAGTGCCTTTATTCTTCCTATTTTTTGAAGGAATTATTATCGTTGATTGGATAGTACTAATAAGTTATACTCAATGAAAAAAGCCTGAGATTTTCATCTCAAGCTCTATCAACATAATTGTTTTCTAGATTAGAAAAGTGAGAATACAAGCACGGCCAAGGCTGCACCGATAACAGGTCCCACAACAGGAATCCAGGCATAAGACCAGTCTCCGTCTCCCTTGTTTGAAATTGGAAGGATACTGTGCATGATACGAGGTCCAAGGTCACGCGCAGGGTTCAAGGCATAGCCTGTTGTCCCACCTAGTGATAGACCGATACCGACAATCAAAGTTCCCACTGCAAAGGTTCCGATTCCTGCTTGAAGGTCATAAAGTCCCAAAGCAAAGATTGTTAACACCAAAACAAAGGTTCCAAGGATTTCGCTAATCAAGTTTGATACAGTATCTTTGATGGCCGGTCCTGTGCTGAAAGTAGCCAAAATATTTCCTGCATTTTCCTCTGCCTCATAGTGCGGCTTGAATTGCAACCAAACCAAAATCTGACCGAGCATAGCCCCTGCGAACTGAGCTAAGATATAAGGGAATACTGATGCCCAAGGCAGACCACCTTTTAAGGCCACACCGATGGTCACAGCTGGGTTTAAATGAGCTGGACTGAGCTTGCCAGATACAAAGACTGCAACCGCAACGGCAATCCCCCAACCCATGGTAATCACAATCCAACCTGAACTGTTGCTCTTGGTTTTAGGAAGAACCACACCTGCAACAACACCATTTCCTAGAAGAATTAGGATTAAAGTCCCTAGAAATTCTCCAAATAATTCATTCATCATCTTTCTGTCTCCATTAAAAAGGAGGAGAGGGTAGACTAGGAGTCCTGCCCGCCACCTCTTTTATTTTTTCTTAATTTTTTAATTCTGCTAAATCGTTGTTAGCAAGAGCTGATTCGACATCAGCACGGTAAGCTGCTTTTTCATCTTCTGTCCATTCATAGAATCGTCCCATTTCATCCAAAACTGGCTCAACGATACTATCCAAACTATCACGCATAAAGAGCATATGGTTGGTACGACGAAGAAGGAAGTCAACTGGGCTAAGAGCCAACTCATTGCGCATTGCATAGTGAAGGGACAAGGTGTCTGCCAAGCTGAGTCCTGGTGCTTGTTCCAAACTATGAGCAAGAGCAAAGACCTTCGGTGCATTTGAACCGTAAAGATTTGCTAGGTAATGAGCTTCCTTGCTATCCAAACCACGTGACACTCCAAGTTGCGCAAAGGCTTCGATTTCTGAGTCTACATTTGCTGGGTTCAATTCCCCACCTGAAACAGGGTATGTCTTAGAGTTGATGAGTTTAAAACTGCGGTCAAATTCTGCTTTGAGGATGTCAACCACGCGCTCCATAGCTCCTTCAGCCATCTTACGGTAGTCTGTGATTTTACCACCAGCAAGGGTCAAGAGACCATTATCATCTCGGTCCAAGCTAGAACCACGAGAAACTGCAGATGGGTCCAAATGTTTCTCAGAGGTACTGCTTTCAAGCTTGCTGACAGCAGACTCAACATCTTCACGCGTTTTTTCTTTAGAGAGATAAGATTCAACAGTAGCAATCAAGTTGTTAAAGCTTTCATCACTGATTGTACCGTTATTTCCTCCATTGTAGTCAGAAGCGCTATTGCCTGCGATCAATGGACGAAGACCTGCCCAGCTACTTTCAATGTCAGCAACTGTAATATTCGCTTCTGGGAAGCGGTTGTTGACAATGCCAAGTAGGTAATCTACATCTTCCTGAGTCACTTTTGGATGTTCCAAATCACCTGTGTAGTCTGTATCAGTTGTACCAAAGTAAGTCTTGTTTTCACGTGGGAGAACAAAGACCATACGGCCATCACCCAAACCTGTATCAAAGTAAACTGGCTGTGAAACCTTGATCTTGCTTGAGTCCACTACCAAGTGAACTCCCTTAGTTGGACGCATTTGTGAGAATTGTGTTCCCTTATTAGACAAATTGCGCACCTTGTCGCTCCAAGGACCTGTTGTGTTAATCACCAGACGGGCCTTGATTTCAAAGACTTGGTCTGTCAACAAATCACGGGCTACGACACCTGTAATCTTGCCACTTTCGTCAAAGAGGAAGCCTTCTGCCTTCACGTGGTTAGCAATGAGGGCACCGTCTTGGTTGGCACGTTTGATGTTTTCAATCACGAGACGCGCATCGTTGTTACGGAAGTCAAGATAAACTCCACCTCCTACCAAACCTTCTTTCTTCAAGTTTGGCTGGCGTTCCAAGACTTCTTCTTTGCTCAAAACCTTGTTTGCAGCAGGCGTATTGTTAACTCCTGCCAAAAGATCGTACAAGTCCATAGCTACTTTAAGACGGAAGAGGCTAAAGGTCGCTCCATCTTCATCGTAAACTGGCAAGAGCATTGGATCTGGTTTTGGAATATGTGGTGCGATTTGTTGAACCACTGCACGTTCTGAAACCGTATCTGACACCACTTCCACGTCAAATTGTTTGAGGTAACGAAGACCTCCGTGAACTAATTTTGTTGAACGGCTTGATGTTCCTTCTGCAAAGTCTTGCATTTCAATCAAACCAGTCTCAAGACCGCTAGCTGCCGCCTGCAAGGCTACACCAGCCCCTGTGATTCCTCCACCGATAATCAAGAGGTCTAGGGTGCGTTCTTGCATTTTTTTAATTGATAATTCACGTGTTTTCTTTGAAAATTCCATATTTACACACTTTCTAATTAAGTCGCTTTATTCTTCCAGTATTAATCGTCGATTTCCGCAAAGACTTGGGTTGCTTTCACAGCCTTCTTCCAGCCCTTGTATAGTTGTTCCTTGCGAGATTCGTTCATCGATGGCTCAAAGAGTTCTCCTGTCTCGTTCAAGAGTTTCAACTCATCCAAGTCCTTCCAATAGCCTACTGACAAACCTGCTAGGAAGGCTGCACCTAGGGCTGTTGTTTCCAAGTTTTTGGCGCGTGCGATATCGATTCCCAAAATATCAGCTTGGAACTGCATGAGGAAATTGTTCATAGCTGCACCACCGTCCACTTTCAAGACTTGGATAGCTGTCTGAGCATCCACTTGCATCGTATCGATGATATCACGGACTTGATAAGCGATAGATTGAAGAGTTGCCTTGATAAAGTCTTCTTTACTTGTTCCACGAGTCAAACCAAAGACAGAACCACGAGCGTTTTGGTTCCAGTATGGAGCACCTAGACCTGTAAAGGCCGGAACGACATAAACTTCGTCGTTATTGTGAGAATCACGAGCATATTTTTCAGACTCTGGTGAATTTTCTACCATACGAAGACCGTCACGAAGCCACTGAATGGCACTCCCAGCAATAAAGATAGAACCTTCCAAAGCATAGTAAACCTTGCCGTTGATTCCGTAGCCAATCGTTGTCAAGAGGTTATTTTCAGACAACTGCATTTCTTCACCAGTATTCATGATGATGAAAGAACCTGTTCCATAAGTATTCTTGACCATACCTGGTTCAAAGGCCAACTGACCAAAGAGGGCTGCCTGTTGGTCACCAGCCATACCTGAGATTGGCACTTCTCCACCGTAGAAATGGAATGGAGCTGTCTTACCGTAGATTTCAGAGTTAGAACGAACTTCTGGAAGCATAGCCTTAGGAATGTTGAGGATTTCCAAAATCTCGTCATCCCATTTGAGTTCTTTAATGTTATAAAGCATGGTACGGGCTGCATTTGAGTAATCCGTCACGTGAGCTGCACCGTCAGTCAATTTCCAAACCAACCAAGTATCGATGGTACCAAAGAGCAATTCTCCTTTTTCAGCTCGCTCTTGCGCACCTTCTACATGGTCCAAAATCCAACGAACCTTAGTCGCTGAGAAGTAAGCATCGATGATCAGACCAGTCTTTTCATGGAATTTTTCCACATAACCTTTACTTTTTAGTTGTTCAGCCAAAGGAGCTGTCTGACGTGATTGCCAAACGATAGCATTGTAGATAGGAAGCCCTGTTTTCTTATCCCAGACAACAGTTGTTTCACGCTGGTTGGTAATCCCAATTGCTTCGATTTGATTTGGCTTGACACCACTTTCGATGAAAGCACCCGCAATAACTGACTGAACAGAGTTCCAAATTTCATTGGCATTGTGCTCAACCCAACCTGCCTGAGGGAAAATCTGAGTAAACTCTTTTTGACTCGAGCTAACCTTTTCTCCTTTTTTGTTGAAAATAATGGCACGAGAACTTGTTGTCCCCTGGTCAATGGCCATGATGTATTTTTCTTGTGACATGTGCTGTCCTCCTGATAATGATCTTGAGGATGTTTCCTCTTTACACTAACTAGTATACAAAATAAAGCGCTTTCTTGTTTATCAACTTTTTTTAATTTTTAAAAAAATGTGAGGAGATTGTGCGAATTTCACAAAAAGACCTGGATGCACCAAGCCTTTTAAGTGAATAATAATTGGCGAATCGCTGCCAAATCCTCCATATCCAAGTCGTTTTTTAAATAATAGACTGGTGTCTGCTCCTTCTTATGAATCGGGTTATTGGTAACCAGCAAATCATAATGCCGAGTTCGGTCATAAGCTTCAATGGTAATGAAGCGATTGTATTCCAAATACCGTTTCAAAATGGCTGACATCCTTGAAAAGACAAGAAAACCAGATGTCAAATCCAGACCAATCCGCATATGCTGACCACCATTTTCAGCCATATATTCGATTAACTGGAGCCATTCCCAGAGAATTTTCTTATCCAAATCCGTCCCCTGTTGAAAGGCAGGTAGAGCATGAAAAATCTCCGCCGCCGTCTCTTTAAAATCATGTTCCATCAACAAATAAGGATGACGATTCTCTAACTGATACTTGTAGCTGTCCTGTAAGATATAACCCTTATATAGATAGACTTGAGCACACAGCTGACTAAGTTCATAGGTGACATGGTCCTCTGTATAATCACCTAGTAACTCCTCCTTCTTCATTTCTTGAATCAATTGCGTCAGCAAATCTGCCAACTGCCCTCCAAAACCAAGGATATATTCCATAGTATGAAGGGGAAGAATGCGATGAGATAGGAGGAAAGAGAAGAAAATCATCATCTCCCCATCCTCAGTTACTAGAGGAAGGTGTTGTCCAGCGAAAAAGGACGGAGCCTTTCGATGCAAACGAAGGTAGAAAATATTGTCAAAATACCCTCGCATTTTTTCTTCTATGACTTGAAACTGACAGGCATTGACCCGGAGACGTTGTTGACTGATGTGAGCCCAGAGAACCAGGTCCAATTTCTGACCCGAAGACAAACTTGCACCGCAGATTTCCTCTAAACTGGCAATCTCCTGCTTTCTCTCTGGCTTCTGCATGTGACCTTCCCACTCCTGACTGGACCAGACCTTGCGGAAAAGACAGAAATAGAAGTAACGAATCTGATGCTCTGGACCTCGCCAACGGCCATTTTGGATGGATAAGTCAAACTCTGATAAAATTTGATTTAAACTAGCCAAGTGGCGGCCAAGCGTAGCCTCACTAATCATCAATTCTTGAGCCAATTGATGGGCTAAAAACTGTTGGTGGTAGAGAAGATAGACCAAAATCTGGTATTTAACAGCATTCTCTAAAAACAAACTCCGAATATCTCTCCCCTTGGTAGCTGCACCGATCGACAGGCGCAGATTTTCATCTTCTAAGTAGATTGTCAGCTCTAAGCCACTGTCCAAAGCCTTGTCATTGAGCAGGGTGACATATTTGGTTAGGGTTGCTTTTGAAAATCCTGTTTCCTCCATTACAGCCTTGACGGTCGTCTGAGACTCTTGTAATAGAAAGGAAAGAATTGAAAATTGGCCAGATTCAGCCTTTTCCATCAAGTCTCCTAAATACATTTGTTACCCCTTTCATGTTCTACCTTAAGCATAGCATAAATCTTACAAATGCTGAAATAATCTGTTTCTCTTTTTATTTCCCTGCTAAATTCCCGGTCCATTATCCTGAAAATCAGCAAACACACGGCTCCCCCTTTGGGCATTTTTATGCTAAAATAGTAGCTATGGATAAAATTATTAAAACTATATCAGAAAGCGGCGCCTTTCGTGCTTTCGTCCTTGATAGCACAGAAACCGTCCGCACTGCTCAAGAAAAACACCAAACCCAAGCTAGCTCAACTGTAGCGCTTGGTCGAACTCTTATTGCCAGCCAGATTCTCGCAGCCAATGAAAAAGGAAATACCAAACTTACAGTTAAGGTGCTGGGATCTAGCTCTCTAGGTGCTATCATCACCGTCGCTGATACCAAGGGGAACGTCAAAGGTTACGTTCAAAATCCCGGTGTTGATATCAAAAAGACTGCAACTGGTGAAGTCCTAGTCGGACCTTTTGTTGGAAATGGTCAATTCCTCGTTATCACAGACTACGGTACTGGAAATCCTTACAACTCTATGACTCCCCTCATCTCTGGGGAAATCGGTGAAGACCTTGCCTTTTACCTGACTGAAAGTCAACAGACCCCTTCAGCAGTCGGTCTCAATGTCCTTTTAGACGAGGAAGACAAGGTCAAGGTTGCTGGTGGTTTCCTAGTTCAAGTCTTGCCAGGAGCCAAGGAAGAGGAGATTGCTCGCTTTGAAAAACGCATCCAAGAAATGCCAGCTATCTCTACTCTTCTGGAAAGCGACGACCATATCGAAGCCCTCCTTAAGGCTATCTACGGTGACGAGTCTTACAAGCGTCTTTCTGAAGAAGAAATCCGTTTCCAATGTGACTGTAGTCATGAACGCTTTATGAACGCTCTTGCCAGTCTTCCAAGCTCAGACTTACAGGAAATGAAAGAGGAAGACCACGGGGCAGAAATCACTTGTCAATTCTGCCAAACTACTTACAACTTTGATGAAAACGACCTGGAGGAACTCATTCGTGACAAATCTTAATACACCTTTTATGATTGGCAATGTTGAGATTCCCAATCGTACCGTTTTAGCACCCATGGCTGGTGTCACCAACTCAGCCTTTCGTACTATCGCAAAAGAGCTCGGAGCTGGACTTGTTGTCATGGAAATGGTCTCTGACAAGGGAATCCAATACAACAACGAAAAAACCCTGCATATGCTTCATATTGATGAAGGTGAGAACCCTGTCTCTATCCAACTCTTTGGTAGCGATGAAGACAGCCTAGCACGCGCAGCAGAATTCATCCAAGAAAACACTAAGACCGATATCGTCGATATCAACATGGGCTGTCCAGTTAACAAAATCGTGAAGAACGAAGCTGGTGCTATGTGGCTCAAGGATCCAGACAAGATCTACTCTATCATCAACAAGGTCCAATCTGTCCTTGATATCCCCCTTACTGTCAAGATGCGTACCGGCTGGGCTGACCCATCTCTCGCAGTAGAAAATGCCCTGGCTGCTGAAGCTGCAGGTGTTTCTGCCCTCGCTATGCACGGCCGTACTCGCGAGCAAATGTATACTGGCCACGCAGACCTTGAGACCCTTCACAAGGTCGCTCAAGCACTGACAAAAATTCCATTTATCGCCAACGGTGACATCCGTACAGTTCAAGAAGCCAAACAGCGTATCGAAGAAGTCGGTGCTGACGCAGTCATGATTGGCCGCGCTGCCATGGGGAATCCTTACCTCTTCAACCAAATCAACCACTACTTTGAAACAGGAGAAATCCTACCTGATTTGACCTTTGAAGACAAGATGAAAATTGCCTACGAACACTTGAAACGCTTGATTAACCTCAAAGGGGAAAATGTCGCAGTTCGTGAATTCCGTGGCCTCGCTCCTCACTACCTCCGTGGAACATCTGGCGCTGCCAAACTCCGTGGAGCTATTTCACAAGCTAGCACTCTAGCAGAGATTGAAGCCCTCTTGCAATTGGATAAGGCATAAAATGGTTCATACGGCTCTACTGATTATCGATATACAAAAAGCATTTGATAACCCTATCTGGGGAGAACGGAACAACCCTCAAGCTGAACAACAAGCATTGAGGGTACTGACACACTTTCGTAAACACGGTCTTCCAGTCTTACACATTCAACACATATCTAATAATCCCCAGTCGCAATTTCATAACAAACAAAATCAGGAGTTTAAAAGTGGATTTGAACCAGTTGCTTCAGAACCTGTCTTTCAAAAAACAGTTAATAGCGCCTTTATTGGAACAAATCTTGAAACATATTTACGAAAAAATCAGATTGGTCATTTAGTCCTTGTTGGTTTGACCCTGCCTCATTGTGTATCTACTACGACACGAATGGCAGCAAATCTTGGTTTTGAAGTCACTTTACTAGCAGATGCCACTGCCAGTTTTACCCTATCTAACAAAAACGGTCAGGCCATCTCTCCTGAGACTATCCATGAGATTAATCTCCTTTCTCTACAGGATGAATTTGCTCAAATTCTTACTACAGAAGAATTTTTAACCCAAGTATAAGTATAAAAGAATCCGTCGACTCTTATTGAGCTGACGGATTTTGAATACAGTAATGTAGTGAACCAATACACAAATAGGTAAATTTGGACCTTAGAACTGATGATTAACAATTATTCATAAATGTCTATAGATACACTCAGAACTGACCATACTAGTCTACCCCCTTTAGAGCACTAATCATGTCAATCTTTCTCATACGAAAACTAATAAAATAAGCAGTCCCTAAGGATGTAAACCAAACCAATAACGTAGCAAAAACAAGGACATACATACTGACATAAGCGGTATACTCAATTCGAATCGTCGAAAATGTTGCTACATACTCTTTCAAAAACCATATTCCTAAAGGAATTCCTACTAGCCACCCAATAAAGGTAGTCAGTATAGTCTCAAAAAGAGTCACCATCTGTAGATATTGATTAGAAAATCCTAATACTTGCAATGTAGCATAGTCTCTCATTCTCTCTACAAAGTTTAAAGAACCCAGATTATAGAGAACAATAATAACCAGTAATAAAGCAAAGCCAATAATCATTAGAAATACACTCATCAAACTAGCTACAAAATCATAGGCATTTTTTTCTTGGCTCCCTTTTTCAATGACAGATAGAACACCTTTGTCTTGCTTAATAGTATCTTGGTCCACCTCTGACCCAACTAATAAAGTATGTGGAGTAAAATCTCCCCCTGCTTTTTCAAAGACTCTAGCATGAAGATAAGCCCCTTGATTGGTTTCACTTGTGACAATCCCTTTTACTTCAAACTTGTAAGTATGACCATCTTGATAGGGAGTCACATTTAAAAAATCTCCGACTTTAATACCTGCTAAACGGGCAAATGATCTAGTTACATACAAACCATCATCTTTCAAAGAATCAGCACTCTCTGTTTTTGCTTGGATCATATCTCCATCATCAAATATAATCAATAAACGGTTGTAGCCATCATCTGGATTAAAATGTGCCTGTGAAATTTGTACACCTTGCCCACCATATCTAGACTTAGAAGATGTATAATCAGCTACGGTCAGTCGTTTTGAATAAGAAAAATCTTCATTGTATGCCTTATCAACAAGATGATTCATGGACACAGGCATACCAATTCCAGCAATCAGTAACATCATACTTCCTGCAACTCCCACGATTCCCATCAAAACTCGAATACGATTAAACAAGGCATCACGAATTGCCCATCTAGAAGGATAAGAAATTCGTTGCCAGATAGAGGAAAATCTTTCCACAAAAACAGATTTAGCAACTTTTTCTTTACCTCTTAAAAATATTGCTGGTAAGCCTCTAGCTGACTCTCTAGAAGCTAAATAGGCAGCTAAAACACAAATAATAATGACTACAATACCAACGACTATTGATGAAGATGAATAAGAGATTTGCCAATTTGGAAGTGTAAACATTGACTTTTGAGTTTCTAGTACAAACCATGACATCAAGGGAGAAATAGCAAAGCCTGCGAAACTTCCTAATAAACTGACTACTAAGCCAAATAAAATATAATGTAAACTGATAGCCTGATTTGAAAAGCCTAAAGCCTTTAATACAGCAATCTCTTTTGTTTGGCCATCAATCAAACGCTGAATGGTTGTAAACATAGCCAAAATAGCTAACAAAATAAAGATAAAAGAAAATAAGTAAGATAAGTTTCTAATTTGCCCAACTCGATCGGTAGCTTCTGATATTTCAGTTAAACTTTTTTGATCTTGATAAGAAACTAAATCGCCCCCAAAAATAGACTCTAAATCTCCTCGCAAATCCACCTTAGAACCGTAAATTTCTAAGGCATTATCTGACGATAAACCCAGAATTCCTTTTGCAATTTCATTATCTGCAATATAACCATAGGCATCATTGTCAGGATTTGGAGCTATATATTCCATGCTACCTGTAAAATAAATCTTATCTGTTGCCTGAACAAATCCTACAATTTCTAAATCTATCTGTTTCCCCCTTGATGAAATAGAAATTGAATCTCCAATCTGTAATTGATTCTTCTTAGCATAATTCCCATCAATCCAAATCGAATCTTGTTTTCCTTCAGAAAAAGGACTTCCTTCTGTTACTGTAACCAGTTGATTATCTGTAATCGTTTCAAGATTGATTCGTCCGTCAGTCTTGTCTAAACGAACAATATTAGCAAATCCTTTCTTTTTACTGATAACTTTTTCAACAGAAGATAATAGTTCAACCTGCTTAATTTTTGATTCATCAATTTGTCTCGCTTGAACCCAAACAACAGGAAGTTCAGATTGTTTCAAATAACTCTCTAGACTCTTTTCAAGTCCATGCCAAGCTCCTTGTAGACCTACAAAGATTAATACACTTAATAGAGACATCAGAAAAACAGAGAAAAATTGTTGCCAATTTTGCCGGAGATCTCTTAATAATTTTATATGAAGATACCTCATCCCAACACCTCTTCATTATTCTCTATTTTTTCAATACTTCCATCTTTCAAATATATAACTCGATCTGCAAATTTAGCAAACTCTCTATTGTGTGTAACCATTACAACTGCAGCATTCCCATTTCTAGAAACTTCCTTCAATAAAGTTAAAATACTATCGCCTGTCTTTGAATCTAACGCTCCTGTAGGTTCATCACACAATAATAGACTAGGCTCTTTAGCCAATGCCCTTGCAATTGATACACGTTGCATTTCACCTCCAGAAAGTTGATTAGGAAAATTATTTTTTCTATGAAGTAAACCAACTTGATCTAAATACATATCAATTTCTTTATTGTTTTTCACTAAATTTGCTGCAATACCTACATTCTCCTTGGCTGTTAAACTTGGAACTAAGTTATAAAATTGAAAAACAAAACCAATTTTATCTTTTCGATAAGCAGATAATTCCTTGTCCGTAAACTTTGTTACTAGTTCCTCATCAAATATAAAGGTTCCTGATGTCGCACGATCCATCCCACCAAGTAAATTTAGTAACGTACTTTTCCCTGAACCTGATGGACCTAAAATAACTGTAAATTTCCCTTTCTCAATGGAAAAACTAACTTGATCTAAAGCACGAACTTCTTGCTCCCCCACCTTATAAATCTTACTAATATTTTGAAACTGAATCATATATACTCCTAATATCTTGTCATAAATTTTATTTTTTCCTTTAATGTAGGCTCTTCATACTGCTCTATGATACGTTTAGATACTGCTTCCCTGTTTTCTCGTATAACCTTTTCAGCTAAGGAAATAGCCTCATCTACTGGAACAACTATTGGCAACTTATAATGTTGAATGATCTGATTTAATCGTTCTTTCTGACTACCTTTTACACAATAAGGTGTTAGACCCAAATTCCTATAAGCTTCATATAATTCCTCATCTGATAAATTTCGATACTCTTCAGATACTGGTCTATGCCCATCTGGATCCATTGCAAACTCTACTGGTAGATGGACAACATCTGTATACCACAATTTCGCATGATTCTTAGAGACAACCCCATAGGCAGTCAAATATTTTTTGAAAAATCGTCGACCTGGAATACCTAAAATAGATTTCATCAATCGATGAATGAATGCTGATCCTGGGTTAATTCCTACCCTCATTCGAACAGTCCCGTAAATCCATTCATTCAATACTGAACCATCTGATAGAAAACTTCCATGTTCCTTGTATAAAATTCCTTCCGTACGAATTCTCTCTTCAAAACGCTTTAGCCCCAGTGCCATTAATTCAGTTGATGACATATCCTGAAATCTTCTTCCAGGATATAAATCTGTCAAAATTTCCCTCGCAGATAAAGCGTCAATTAAGGGAAGGCCCGTTGCAATCGAAAGAGCTGTAGCAGTTGTTGTCTTACCTGTAGAATAAGTTCCTGATATGACTAACCTTAATTCTCTATTTCCCATCACTGTCCCCCTCCATCAGGTAATTTTTGAGCTATTTTACTTTTAAAGACTACCTTATGATCTATATCATATCCGGACATTTCGTAGACTTTCCAATGCTCTTCTCTAATTTTTAATAATCTATTTTTTGAAACACTACCACTAAGCTCTACTACTCCGTTCAAAATTGGTGAATTCAAGTCTGCACTCACTTGCTTCATCCACATGGTATTGCTCTCCTCCCGCGATATCTCTTCTATATGGTAGGCTAACATCTCTGCCATTTGAGAAAAAATAATCAGAAGTTCTAACAAACTATAATAATTCTTTTCTAGACTACCTACACCACTATATTCAATATCTTTGATCAATACTTGCTCTGCTTTACAAGATATACTACTATCTGAAAACTCAACATCGTATATATCATGTTGTCTATCTCTCAAATGAGTTGATAAAAAATCTCTACCTTGTTCTCCTATAGCAACTACATTTTCCATACATTCTAATAATTGATAGCCTAAACAAACTTTCATATCCATTACCAAGCAATCAAATTCAATCACTTGGTTCGTCATTTTGAAATTTTGTAATTCTAATCTTAAATTTACCAATTCTTCTATAGCTTTTATCCCTGACTTTATCTCAAAATGGCTTAACCTATACTGATTTAAGTTCACCCCCATTCTTTTCAGTATTTCACTTCCAAATAAATGAGCTAATACTATTCCATCTAATGTACTCAGGTGCTGCTGTATAATTTCAGATTGTTTACTAGACCACAAACCTTCTTGATGAAGAGACCCAACTCCTTCTAAAATATTTTTCAACTTAACTTCATAAGTCGTTCTCTTATGTCCTCTACCAAAATAGCGATTTCTATTATCTCCAAGTAAATAATCTACTGTTAGCATATCCTTCTCCAATCTGTTAAACTGACTCTATCTTAAACAAAAAAAGACAAGAAAGAATCCGTAATTTACGAAAACCTTCTTGCCTTTTTAGGATAAATTATAAAGATACTAGATTTAATCGAATAGCCTCACGTACAGCTCCAACTCTACTCGTCACTCCCAACTTTGAACAAATATTTGAAACATGGGTATCCACCGTTCTCCTGCTGACAAATAAACTATTTGCTATCTTTTCATTAGAATATTCTTTTACAATAAGTTCCAATACACTTAACTCCGTATCTGTCAATAGATTATTTTCTTGCTTTTCTATCAAACCATCTGGGATAACATGATTGCCCTTATAAACAGCATAAATTGCACTTTTAACATCCAAATAAGAACTTTCTTTGGGTAAAAAAGCTTGAATCCCAAAGTCCATCGCTCTCTTATGTAACAAAGTGTCATAAAACCCTGACAAAAGAACTATCTTGGGAACTGTATTCAGAAATCTATTTATTTGACTAATAACATCAAATGCCGTTACTCCTTTCAGCATAAAATCCATAACTAGCACATCTACCTTTTCATGCTTGAGACAAAGAAGTAAATCTGCTACTTCTGTATAGGAACCAACAATTTTAAAATCATCTTCCTTTAAAAAATAGTTCTCCAATCCTTGTAACACTAAACTATGATCATCAATCAAAACCAAACGAATCATTTTTCTTCCCTTCTATAGGTATTCGTATCTTCACACTTGTAGGTTCTATATTTATCTGAACAGTTCCCCCCAATAAATGAACCTTCTCTACAATTCTATTTAAACCAAAATGATGTTCATTAGACTGATAGTTTCCCTTAAAAATACCATCATCTATAACTACAATTGATAAAATCTTTTCTTTTGTAGATAAATCTACAGTAATTTCTCTAGCATTCCCATGAAGAATACTATTATTTACTAGTTCTTTAACTGTCCTTAATACAAACGTGCCCACTTTATCATTAACTTTTTCTTCATCTATTGAAAAAGTTGTCATAATCGAAACAGTTTCCATCTTCATGAATTGGTTTAATATGCTAGTAATAGATTCTTTCAGCCCTAATTCATGCACCATTAAAGGATAGATATTGGAACATAAATCTCTTAATTCAAAGACAATATCATCCAACATCTCTAATAAAGCTACCCTATTAATTTGTTCACTAATTTCTAACTGCTTTTTATAATAAATAACCTTCTGAATTGTAGTATCATGTATAAACGTTGCAATTTCTTCCCTCTCCAATTCAGTAGCTACAAAAGTATGAAAACTACTAAAGATTCCCTCCATTTTATGGCTAATCAACATCATTTTCCTTATTTCAGGTAACAAAGCTAGCGAAAAAAGAAAAGTGTAAAGAACGAAAAAAATTGGAGAAAATTCTCTTAATAACAGACTAAAAAGAATAATTAGACTAGTAAAAAAAACTGCAAATATCAAGTTATATATGAACGGGTTCCACTTCCAAGCAACATATATCATTCGCTCTAGTATCAAGTTATTTACAATAGAGAACAAAATAAGCAACAATAGAGGAATACTATAAATAAACGAAACTTCCTTACCAATCGGAAAAATATATCCAAAAAATAGAGGAAATAAGGCAAGAACTGCTAAAAATAAGGTATGAATTGGCAACATTTCTCTTATCTGAGAGTAATTTATAAGCATCTTTAACAGTAGGATAACTAAAAAGAAAAATACTAAATAAAATACCCCCCTAGAAAAAAAGATGGTCAAAAAATCAATGGGCTGTATAAGATTATAAACAAACAAAAGTTGAGTGATGAGTGAATAGCCCAGTATAATACGAGAAAAGTTAGAAATGGTTGAACCTTTTATCTTCAGGACTAACACTCTAATGAAGATATCCATGAATAATGGAAATAAAGTCAAGTATGAAATTAATAGACTACGACCAAATACATCTCCTATACTTGATGGAATAATCGATAATAACATCAGACTAGTATAAATAATAAAATAAAAATATCGTTTTCCAGTTTTTCCTCTACTTCTCCCTTTTATGTATAAGCGAAATAACAGTAGAATCAGAAAAGCAATGATTGATAAAACAAGAAAGATAATTTGGCTTGATTTCCCAGATTCTATTATTAAATTCTTTGAAATTCCTCTATCTAACACTGTCACAGAATGAAGCGGTTCAACAATTAAAAATCGAGATAATAAAAAATTACTATCTGGACTCTGACCGTCTATTTGTATAATTGATGACCCTATTATCTCTTGATGATTTGCAAAGCTTCCCAGATTATGGACTTGTCTAACTATCCACTCATTATCATGTTTATCTACGGTGATTCCACTGTACGTTCGGTTAAATATTGAAAATGAAAAATAAAAAAAGAAAATAAATAACAAAACAAAATAAAATCGAAACATTTTTGACTTCATTGTTTGCAACACTCCACATTTCACTTGATATTGATGTTTATTCTACCATTTTTTCATTCAATAAGACAGGTTTTATAGTTAAATTTATTCTTTTTTCTTTCGAAATATAACTGATACAATTTTCTAGTAGGTAAAATCCTACCTGATTTGACCTTTGAAGACAAGATGAAAATCGTCTACGAACACTTGAAACGTTTGATTAACCTCAAGGGGGAAGACGTAGCAGTTCGTGAATTCCGTGGACTCGCTCCTCACTATCTTCGTGGAACATCTGGTGCAGCTAAACTCCGTGGAGCCATTTCACAAGCTAGCACCCTAGCAGAGATTGAATCCCTCTTGCAACTGGATAAGGCTTAATAGTTTAAAACCCATAACTCTCTTAAAGGTTACGGGTTTTTGATTGTAAAAATTCAAATACTGAAGGTTATTATTGATTCAAAGCAACGCTGGAAACCTTACCATCCGCTCCTGTTGTAATTTGGATGACTTTTCCTCCACCAATTTTGGCATTATACTTGCCATCATCAAGAGTATAAGAATAGCCTTTGATAGAGTAATTTTCTTTCTTTCCATCAGAAGATTCTACTGTAAATTGACCACCTGATGAAACTGTGATAGTTTCGCCATTTGCTCCCTTCCAATTGCCCGTTGCAGCTGAGAAATCACCATCTACCATGGTTAAAACACCCTTGTAGCGTTTATTTTGCTCTGCTTGTTTGTCTTGAAGTTTGCGGTCAGTTGTAGGATCATAGCTTGATTGGTTAGATTGGACTTGAGGAGCCTGTTGAGTGGAAGGAGTCTGAGCAGGAGTTTGTTGACTAGCCGCCTGTTGATTAGCCACTTCTTGACCTTGTCTTTGCTCTGGTGCAGGTGCCGCTTGTGATGGCGTTGCAGTTGCTGAAGATTGATCAGTAGATGCCTTGGCCTTTTCAGATGAAGCTGAACTTGAGGACTTCTGAGTCTTGCTTTCTTTGCTAGCAGAAGCTGCTTTAGAACTTGATGATTGGCTTGTCTTAGCAGAACTGCTTGCTTGAGTTGTTTCCTTTTTATTTCCACAAGCTCCCATTAGCAAGGTAGAAGCCAATACAGTTGCTGCCACCAATTTGATATAGGTTTTCTTTTTCATTTTTCTACTCCTTTGTAATATTTTAGAAATATAAAGAAATCTTTTTGTAATATAATTGTAACATTGGGATTTAAATATGTCAACATTTTATCTAAACTATTTTAAAAATCTCACATAATTTAGATACATTTACTCCTCCTACTCTTCTATTCGTAATAAAACAGAAAAACAGGAGATTTTCCTATTAAAAATTTGAATTTGTTTTTGTATAATCGCTTGCATCTTTAAGTGCAAAGGAATATAATAACATTGAAATAGAATACAGGAGGTGCATTCTTATGCTAAATAAGTATTACAAGTATCTTCCTTGGTTGATTTTGGGAGCTATTGGCTCTTATCAGTCAGCCACTCACTATGCGCGAACTGCATTTGATGTGTTTTATCTGACTACAATCTTTTTGATTGTTTATATTGCTTTGTTATTTTTACATGAGAACTATCTCAAGTATAGATACAAAGACTTCTTTACTCACATGTTGAGTAATTCTAAGAAAGATAGCCATCCCTAAAACAGTCGCAACAGCAAATCAAACTAATAAAGGCAAATAAAGAGATCGGGAACTTTTCCCGACCTCGTTTTTTATTTCAATCGATAGGTTTTTCTTGGTTTCTTTTTAGGCACTCGTTTGAGTCCAACTTCTTCTACATATTCTCCGTATTTTACGAGAAAGTTATTGCTGACGATTGGACGACCGGGGTTGATAAGATTGACCAGTTCAGTCCCTTCGTAAACAGTGAACTCCTCCTCCAGCAGATAAAGGAAGGTCGGATTCCAGTCGAGGCGGCCTTGGATTCGTTTGATGGATTCTTGGATAATGGCATAATGGTCAAAAGCGAAAGCTTGCTCCTCCAACTCTACTCCCTCTAAGAAGCACTTACCCGTCTGAAAATCGACATCTACAAAAACCACATCCTTGGCATCGTCTCCTGCTTGAACAAGTTCTAATGCACGACTAGGCAAATAAACCAAGTGGGCAATGGTCACTGTCCAGCCCCGTGGGTCACGGCCGGGAGTCGATACGGTCATCAATTGCTCGATTTTTTCCAAAGGAAGATCGAGATTGACTTCTTCTCTCACCTCACGCTGACAGGCATGCGCAGCATCTTCGCCCTTGTCCATAAATCCTCCAACCAGAGCCAAACAATTTTGATAAGGGTGAGCCTTGCGACGAATTAATAAGAGCTTGATCTTTCCTTCGACAAAGCAGTAGGCTACCATATCCACCGTCACACTTGGTTTTTCGTATTGAGGGAGTTCCTGCTTGTAGTACCAGTCTAAAAACTCTTCCTGACTTGCATGAACTTCAAAAAATTCTTTTTCCGTCATCCCTGCTGGAATCATCGTGTCCGCCATTTTATGCCTCCTTACGAACTGCCTTGGTCCATTGGTACCAACCTACTAGACTATTGAGTGTGTAAACCCAGTACATCCCTTGGATATGGATATTTTCACCCCACCAGAGGTAGATACTAAAAAGATTGGTTGCAATCCAGAAAATCCATTGCTCACGGTAGAGACGTGTCATCAAGAGCTGACCTACACCATTAGTCGCATCGGTAACACTATCACGGAAAGGGCGAGCACTATGGATACTTTGGTAAGCCAAGCCCATACCAATCCAGATGATAGCAGTTAAGGCTAAGTACTTGAGCCAGTCAAAAACAGATAATTTCTTAGCTTCAAAGTGAGATTCTTCTACTTTTCCTTGGTCATTGATACGGTTGGACAGCCAAGCATAGAGACCAATCGGCTGCATGACAAAGAAGTAAACAGTCGTCAAAACTTCACCATAAAAAGTCGCATTCATAGCCAAAACCAAATAGATAGCAGAGTTAATGGCCCCAAAGAGATAATTGCTTGCACGCCCTTCTGCTACCAAGATAACACAGACAATCCCAGTCCAAGATGCAAACAAGCTCATCCAGTCATGACTTTCTGTATTTTGCGTGAATTCTAAAATCAAGGGAACACTTGACAGGACAATAAGATACAACCACTGGAAGAGGCTACGGCCGACAAAGAGATCTTTCCAGAGCAGGTTCATGATTCCTGCAAAACCGATCTTGCGGGCTTCCGCATGGACATTTTTAAAGTTTTCGATAAATTGTGTGATTTTTTTAGTTAGTTTTTTCATATTTTTCTCCTAATCTGCTTGGTAAATGGCATCAATAGCCACTTTTGCTGCCTCATAATTTCCTAGATAATCTTCTGCTAGATAAACTAGTGGAATGTTTGCTAAGTAGTCCTCCCTAATCTGGTCCAAATGCTGGGAAAAACTATGACGAATATGGTCTTCTGCCATGGTCATATCTCTAAACCCATCATTGACATAGGAGCCGACAGGTTGCACAAAGAGAATCAAGTCCCATTTTTCCTTAGCCAAGATAGAGACAAAGAGATTGTCAAAGGTTTCTCCTGATAAGTCCCCTTGGTCCTCGGTCTCCATGTAATAATCATAGTAGCCCTTGGTTACTAAGGAGTTGGTGTCTGCTATCACCAATCCCCTATTGGCATTACTGTCGATTAACTTAGAGGTTTGATCATACTGCCCCAAAAGGAGATAATAATAATCCTTTGGAGTCAATTCATCGTCGCGGACATTGTTTTTAATCTGGTACTCACGTGCGTATTCCAGGCTGACTGGCGCATCGTAATACCTTGCCAAATCCTTGGCCAGAGTGGTCTTCCCATTGCTGGCACTTCCCATAATCAGCACCTTCTTTGTAAACTGACGACGGAAGGGTTGAGCGATATATTTCCAATATTTGCTTGGATTTTCTCGAATCATAGTCGCTGAGATACCAAACTTTCTTTCTTTCAAGACAGTCTCAAAGCCACGATTTGATAATTCTTGCTGGTAGTCTGCTTCTCCCACAAAGAAAATTAGTTCTTGCTGGGTTTCATCATAGGAAATCTCCGCTAACATTTGATCCAACCACTCCTGCCAGCCCATAGGGTAACGGGGAAGATTAGTCTCATCCAACTTGCAAACGGAGGTCAACTCGTCATCACGAAAGGCCTCTCGGATATAGCGGAATCTTTTTTGAAGCGTTAAGCCTACCTGTTCCCCTCTGTCGCCCTCATAACCTGAAACGACAACCCAGACCTGGTCACACTGCCGTTTGGCTCGCTGGATTAGATCGATATGTCCTTGATGAAGCGGAGCAAAGGTTCCAAATACCACTGCTGTTTTCTTTTTCATAAACCTATTGCCTTTTTATATTTTTTGATATTTTCATTATCTATGTTTTTATTATAAACTATATTTTTGTTTTGTCAATAGTTTTTTATTGTTTTTTATAAAAAACTAGCAAAAAAGAGAACCAAGATTGCTCCTGATTCTCCATTTTTATGCAATATCAAATTTTAACTGGCCTGCTTTAACACCAATCTTAAGTGTGCTGCCTGCCACCAAATCTCCCTTAAGAAGAAGTTCTGCCAACTTGTCTTCCACTTCTGTTTGCAGGGTTCTGCGAAGTGGACGAGCTCCCATCTCTGGGTCATATCCTTGATTTGCCAATAATTTCAGTGCGGAAGCTTGTAATTTCAAGTCAATGCCTTTTTCAGCCAAACTTGCCACTAAAGGTTTGACCATAATCTTCACCACTTCCTGCATATGGTCGCTAGACAGGCTATGGAAGACCACCTTTTCATCAATACGGTTGATAAACTCAGGTCTATAAGCCTTTTTCAGCTCTTCGAACATGCGTTTTTCCATATTCTCCTGGTCAAAACGAATGTCCTTTGCCCCAAATCCGACGGTCTTGTCATCACGAAGGGCTGTCGCACCAAGGTTTGATGTCATGATGATAATGGTATTTGAAAAGTCGACCTTGCGTCCCTTACTATCTGTCAAGACACCATCATCCAGCACCTGCAAGAGAACATTAAAGATGTCTGGGTGGGCCTTCTCTACCTCGTCAAAGAGGAGAACAGAGTATGGTTTGTTGCGAACTTTCTCGGTCAACTCCCCACCTTCTTCATAACCCACATAACCCGGAGGAGCTCCGTTGAGACGGCTGGCTGCGAATTTCTCCATATACTCACTCATATCAAAGCGGATAAGGGCTGATTCGTCATCAAAAAGAACTTCCGCCAAAGCCTTGGCTAATTCGGTCTTACCGACACCTGTAGGCCCTAAGAACATAAAGGAACCAATCGGACGCTTATGACTGCGAATCCCTGACTGGTTGCGGCGAATCGCACGGCTAATGCTTGAAACAGCTTGATCTTGACCGATGACACGTTTGTGCAGTTCAGCTTCCAAGTTTAAGTATTTCTTAGCATCAGTCTGAGTCAGTTTTTGAACGGGGATACCTGACAAGCGACTCAAGGTGGTCAAAATATCAGACTCTGTCACCAAGTCTTTATAGACAGGCACTTCCTCTTCTTTTGCGATTAACTGAGCTGCCTGTTTCCACTTACCATCTATCAAGGCCTTGTCAGCTGGACTCAAACCTGAATCGTCTGCTTTTACATGCTTTGCCTTATTTTGCACTGTTGCTGCTGCTTCATCCAAGAGATCAATAGCAGAGTCTGGCAAGTGACGGCTAGTCAAGTAACGATGAGCCATCTTGACGGCTGTTTCAACCGCTTCATCTGTGATTTGCACACGGTGATGTTTCTCATAAGTCGCCTTCAAACCCTGTAAAATGGTCATACTGTCGGCCACGCTTGGCTCTTCAATCGTCACTTTTGCGAAACGACGAGAAAGGGCCGCATCTTTTTCGATATGTTTTTGATATTCTTCCTGAGTGGTCGCACCAACCGTTCTCAAGGTTCCACGCGCCAAGGCTGGCTTCAAGATATTGGCCGCATCCAGAGTTGAGTCAATTCCACTACCAGAACCCATGATAGTGTGGAGTTCATCGATAAAGAGGATGACTTGGCCATCTTCTTCAATATCCTTAATGATATTATTCATGCGCTCTTCAAAGTCACCACGGAAACGTGTCCCTGCCACGACATTCATCAAATCAAGCTCTAACACGCGCATCTTAGCCATTTCCGTAGGCACATCCCCACTAGCAATTCGCTGGGCAAGACCAAGCGCCAGAGCAGTTTTTCCGACACCAGCATCCCCAACCAAGACAGGATTATTCTTGGTTTTACGGCTCAAGATTTGAATCATACGCGAGATTTCCTTATCCCGACCGATGACTGGTTCTAACTTGCCAGAACGCGCTTGCTCTGTCAAATCATGCGTATAGTCCTCGAGACCACCACTCGGAGTCTGGGGCATGCCCATCATATTGGCCATGGAATTTTGCTTGTCAGCTACTGTACGATGGCGTTGACGTAAAGCTTTAAGGTCTTCACGAGTCCAGCCTGCACGTTCTTCTAGATTTCGACGTAGGGCAGCAATCTTGACCTGATCTTTCTTGTCTTCATAAGAAAAACCAGCCCTCTCCAAGATACGAGTCGCCAAGGCATTACCATCATGCAAAATCGCATAGAGAACATGCTCTGTCCCTAACACCTTAGCATGGACCACTGACGCTACATACTCTGCTTCGTCAAAAAGAACCTGCAAACGATGAGAAAACGGCAATTCCGTAAAGGTTTCATCCTGGCTATAGTCCGTTTCAGTCAGTTCCAAAGCGACCTCTTCTAAACGGTCCATCTCATATGGATAATCATTTAAAGTGGCCCCTGCCACACTATAACTGTGGTTGGACATGGCAATCAACAAGTGCCAAGACTCTAGGTAACGAGCTCCAAAATGGCCAGCAACCATGTAGGCACTTTCGATACATTCATTCAATGCTTTTGAATAGTTCATCTTACTTCCCTTTTCTATCTACCTCTTGTATGACCTGTCTTAGCATATTTGCACGAACAACTGGAGCTTCTTCTCCTAGAACGCGATCCAAAGCTACTGATACCAGCAAATTCATCTCCTGCTTGGTCATCAATTCCTGCTCAACCAAAAGCTGTAGAATATCCTCATAAATTTCTTGACTAACTCGCTCACCAATTGAGTAAAGCAGCTCCCTGAGCATTTCATGATGACTAGAAAACTCAATTCGTCCTATACGAATATAGCCTCCGCCACCACGCTTACTTTCAACCAAGTAGCCTCTACTTTCCGTAAAGCGTGTCTTGATCACATAGTTAATCTGACTAGGAACAACCTGAAAAGTATCTGCCAACTGACTCCGTTGCAATTCTACAATTCCAGATTGATCTAAAATCGCCTTGATGTAGGCCTCAATATGATCCGATGTATTTTTAAATCTCATTACAAACCCACCTCTCTCTTTAAACCTTGACTATCTTTGACTATTATACCGAAATTTTCTTATTTTTAAAAGAAAAAGGGCGCTAGTAAAGGATAATCTTCACCAACTCCCTATTTTTCTACTTATCTAAGCCTAATTCTGCCAAGATTTGACGTTTGTAGGCAATCTTTTGGACTTCCTTGTCCTCATCTTCAGACCAATCTAGTTTAATTTCTGAAACAATCTGCCCAGGGCGATTTTTCAAGATATAGATGCGGTCGCTGAGACTGAGGGCCTCCTCGATACTATGCGTGATGATCAAGGTTGTTAGCTGCAACTGCTTGTGAATCTCAAGATACCAAGCGTGTAGTTCCATCTTGGTCATCTCATCCAAGGCGCTAAAGGCCTCATCCAAGAGAAAGAGCTTGTGCCCGAAAAGGTAAGTTCGAAGCAAGGCTACACGCTGACGCATCCCCCCACTAAGTTCATGGGGATACTTGTCTCGTACAGCTGTCAACTGGAAGGTCGCAAGAATTTCATCTGCTCGGGAAATAGCTTCTGCCTTATCCACCTTTTGAATCAAGAGGGGCAGAATGATATTACCAAGCACCGTCTTGTGCTCCAAGAGGAGATCCTTTTGTAGCATATAACTCACGCGCCCCTTGGGATTTTCCTCGCCGTCAAGGACAATTCTACCTGACTGGACTTCTAAAATTCCTGCAATCAGGTTAAAGAGGGTAGTCTTGCCTACACCACTGGGACCTAGGATAGAAACCACTTCACCTGAAGTCACTTTCAGATTGATATCCTCTAAAATCCTCTCTTGACCGTAGGCATAACTGACGTGTTCTAGTCTAATTTCTGTCATTATTTCACAAATTCATTGGTAAAGCCTTTGTCTGTCAAGTCTTCTTTAAGGATACCATTTTCTTTATCCCATTTGTAGAAGGCGTTCCAGCGAGCTGCATCAAATTGACCCCATTTTTCCTTGTCGCTTGCGTATTCTTTTGACAAGTATTTTTGAGATTCGATGACAAAGTCACGTTTTTCCTGGAGTTCAGGTGCATTCTTGATGAGAATATCTGCCGCTTCCTCTGGATGCTCCATAGCATATTGGTAACCTTTTTTGATAGCTTGGATGACTTTACGAGCTTCTTCTTTGTTGTCTTTCAGATAGTCGTTGTTTGCGATGATAACTGGTGAGTAGTAGTCAAATTCTTTAACGTAGTCTTTCAAGTACATGAAATTAGCATCTACACCTTGAGATTTTGCAAGGATACCATCCCAACCGTAGTAGATCCAAGCAGTATCAAAGACCCCATTGGCAATCGGTGTGATGGAGTTTGAGTCGTTATTTGGTACTTTTTCGACCTTCTCAAAGTCTCCACCTTGTGATTCTACCAAGGTCTTCAACATAGCAAGTTCAGTTGGGTCATTCCAAGTTCCGTATTTCTTACCAACCAAGTCTTTTGGACTAGCTACATTGTCAGATTTACGAGAAATGATTCCTGATGTATTGTGTTCTACGATAGCTGCAACGGCAGTAATTCCTGCTCCTTTTTCCAATTTTTTAGCCATATAGTCTTGGAAATAGACTGCAAATGGTGCCTTACCGTTAATGACTAAGTCAGAAGAACTTTCTTCTGGTGGCAATTTCAAATCAACATCCACTCCAGCTTCTTTGAAATAACCTTTTTCCTTAGCCACATAAAGCCCTGTGTGGTTGGTATTTGGTGTCCAGTCTAGGATAAAGTCAATCTTCTTGAGTTCTGCCTCTTTGTTGTCCTTAGAAGCAGTTCCTTGACCACAGGCCACAAGCACAACAGCTACAAGAGCTGTCACAAGCGTTAAAAACACTTTCCATGTTTTCTTCATTTTGATTTCCTCTTTTCTTTTTCGAAACATTCTAATTCTACGAACGTTTCCATTTAATAACATATTTTTCACTAATATCGACCAACTTCATACCCAGAAGGCTGATAATCGATACCAGAATAATAATAGCAAACATGGTATCATACTGAAACAGTTTCTTGGACTGAATCATGTAGACACCTAGTCCTTCAAAGCCTCCCAACCACTCAGATACCACTGTTGTGATAAAGGCGTAGGAGACACTGACTCTCAGACCTGCATAAAAGTAAGGCAGGCTGACTGGGATTTTAAAATGCCACAGGATTTGCCAAGGTTTGGCCTGCATCAGACTAAACAAGGTCAGCATATCCTTGTCACAATGCCTAAAACCGTCCAAAATGCTGACGATGATAGGAAAGGTAGTCGTCAAGACAATCAAGACAATCTTGGGTAAAATCCCATAACCGAGCCACAAGACCAGGATAGGAGCTATGGCAATAGTCGGAATGGTCTGAACAACCACCATCATAGGGTAAATCAGGTCATTGAGCCAAGTCAAACTATCCATGAGCACAGCCATGAGACAGGCAATCAAGACTCCCAAAATTAGACCCAATAAAGCCACTCTCAAGGTCGCCCAGCTATGGTGCCAGAGAAATTCTCTATCACGCACAAAAGACTGGAGGATTTCAAGAGGTGTCGGCAGGATAAACTTGGGGAGAAGTTTAAGAAAACCTGCTAACTGCCAGATTGACAAGACTCCTAGAAAGCCCAATAGACTAATGTGTCGTCTCAGTATACTTTTCAAGTTTCTCATCAATACTTAAAATCTCTCCTACATTTATTTTGACATTGGCAAAGACATTATCTGCCTCCTGCCCTGCTACCTCTAGCGCTTCTTTGAGAATGCGCATGAGCTCATCAAACTCCCCTTCCAAGACCGTTTCAAATGGTGTCACCATCATAGTCACTTCTTGAGCTTGCAGATAAGCAATGACTTGATCAATAACGGCAATCCGATCAATCTCCTGTGATAGGGGTAAAATTTGCAAGGCAATGCTTGCTTTCATAAGAACCTCCTCTTCTCGTTTTCCTTTGATAAAAAGAAAAACCTTTACCATACATGGAAAAGGTGCAGAATTAGACTAAGTATCGTTCCCTACGCTGGCATTACCCAGATCAGGTGCGGTCGAAGTTTAACACTTCCTCTCAGACTGTACACAGACTCCCATATATTATATGGACATATGATAGCGCAAAACAAAAAAAATGTCAAGGAAACTGCTTACAGAAAAAGTAGGAAAAATTTCCTACTTCCATTTTCTATACTCGTTCTCCATCACTGTTTACTCTGTAGCCATCCACCGTCGTATTAACAGCTAAGGCGCCTGAAGAGTAAGAATAATACCACTTACCAGAGACTTGATACCAACCTGTTTTCATTGCCCCTGAACTATCCAAATAATACCACAGACCATTTTCCTTTAACCATCCTGTCTGCATTTCACCAGATGATTTCAAATAATACCAGGTAGAACCATCTTTCAACCAGCCTGTTGATTTAGACCCATTTGATTTGAAATGATACCAACTACCATTTATTTTCTTCCAACCGACAGTTGAACTGTTATTGGATCCATAGTTAGAGCTATTTCCTGATTGATTCTGATAATTCTGTGAAGAGGTTACTCCCTCTAGCTGGATATAGCGACGACTTCCGTTATAAGCCGTATAACTCAACCACTTGTATCCATCTTTTTCGAGAATTTGATCATAATGAACATTCTCCCCAGGATAATAGTAATCAATCGCAGTTGCGCTAGCTAGAGGCTGATTTTTGATAGCAGCCTTAGACTTGAAAAAATGTGTTCCTCCTGTTGAAGGTGAGGATTGACTATTCCCAACACTGCCACCAGCTAAATCTTTAAAATGAATAAAACCAGTCATGGTATTGGCCTTCACGACGCGCTTATTGTAAGATTCTCTTATTCCATAGTTGTATTCTTCAATCTCAATCTCATCTCCTATTACATTTGACACCCAGGCAACATGACCATAAGTTCCTGCAGTAGACCAGGCAATGGAGCCAATAGCTGGTCTATTATCGACACGATAGCCTTCACGACGAGCACGATAGCCCCATTCATTTGCATTTCCATAAGCCGCCGGAATCTCAAAACCATTGACATTACTCAAACGAAAGGCTGCAAAAGAAGTACACTGACGAGAATACATGCGCCACTTATCAATCTCCTGGCTCCCATTTTTATAATGAGCAGGATAATCATCCCCACGCGCAATTGATCCATTTCCTCCGGAATAGGCATATACACTATTACCCGCTGCTAACATCAATCCTACTACTAAAAAGGGAACAACCTTTTTAGCTGATTTTCTAAAAGAAAATCTTGTCTCTGCTACTTTAAATGGTGAAATTTTCATTCTTCCTCCTTGAAAAATAATATAAATCGAAGATTACCTTCACTTAAACTATTCGGAGAAAAAAGAAAAAGTGAGAAAATTTCTCACTTTAGTCAAGATAATGAATCAAATTCTTTTCTGTAAGGATATCTGAGTAAGTAAAGGATTCAACGTAAACATTAGCTTGTTTATCTCCTTCAACGTTCCCAAATTCAACGATAAATAGGGATGGATAAACTTCAATTAGCTTACCCAATCTATTTTTTTGGCGCTTACGACCATTCTCCAAAGTCATTTCTACGACTTGTCCCTCATGTGCCTTGATTTCTTCTTTTATTTTTTTCATCTTAGCTACATCTGTAAATGCATCTGACATCTTATGCCTCCCTCTTTGAGATACTTGAAAATTTATTGTATTCTTTTTGGAAAATTAATTCCACCGTTCCACGAGCTCCACTACGGTTTTTCTCGATAATAACTTCTACCTTATTATTCGGTATGCCTTCCTCTTCTTCACCACCACGCTCATAGTAATCGTCGCGATAAAGAAAGGCTACAATATCAGCGTCCTGCTCAATAGACCCAGATTCACGAATATCAGACAAGACCGGTCTCTTATCCTGACGTTGTTCTACACCGCGAGAAAGCTGACTTAGAGCAATTACTGGAACCTTCAGTTCCTTAGCTAAAATTTTCAACTGACGTGAAATTTCTGAAACCTCTTGTTGACGATTTTCTCGACCAGTTCCCGTGATAAGCTGCAAATAGTCTATTAAAATCAAACCAAGATTTCCAGTTTCTTGAGCCAGTTTACGAGAACGAGAACGAATCTCTGTAATCCGAATCCCTGGCGTATCATCGATATAGATACTGGCGTTAGCTAGATTACCCTGAGCAATAGTATATTTTTGCCACTCCTCATCAGTCAATTGACCCGTACGGATAGAATGCGATTCTACCAAACCTTCTGCCGCTAACATACGGTCCACTAGACTTTCCGCACCCATTTCCAGTGAAAAAATAGCAACTGTTTTGTCCAACTTAGTCCCAATATTCTGAGCAATATTCAAGGCAAAGGCTGTCTTACCAACAGCTGGACGGGCTGCTAAGATAATCAACTCCTCCTCATGAAGTCCAGTCGTCATATGATCCAAATCACGATAGCCTGTCGCAATACCTGTAATATCGGTCGTTTGTTGCGAACGAGCTTCCAGATTTCCAAAGTTGATATTCAACACATCTCGAATGTTCTTAAATCCACTTCGATTAGCATTTTCGCTGACATCAATCAGGCCTTTTTCTGCCTGAGCAATGATTTCATCAGCTGGTTGCGAAGCCTCGTAAGCTTGATTGACAGACTCTGTCAACTTGGAGATTAATCGACGTAGCATGGCCTTCTCTGCAACAATCTTAGCATAATACTCCGCATTAGCAGAAGTTGGCACAGAATTGACAATCTCAACCAAGTAAGACAGGCCACCAATATTCTGTAAATCACCTTGATTATCAAGAATGGTACGAACCGTTGTTGCATCTATAGCATCGCCACGATCGGATAAATCGACCATAGCTTGGAAAATCAAACGATGGGCATACTTAAAAAAGTCCCGAGACTCAATATATTCTCGCACAAAAACAAGCTTACTCTCGTCAATAAAGATAGCCCCTAAAACGGATTGCTCAGCTAAGATATCTTGAGGTTGTACTCGTAACTCTTCTACTTCTGCCATCAGACTTCCCTTCCTTTTACAATCTTGTCAAGAAAGTGTAAATTTACCCTTCTTTCACACGAAGATTGATCACACTTGTGATATCTTGATAGATTTTCACTGGTACATCAATCAAACCAACTGCTCGAATCGGAGCTTGTACTTGAATATGACGTTTATCAATCTTAATTCCAAATTGCTTTTGCAGTTCTTCTGCAATCTTCTTGTTGGTAATAGAACCAAAAGTACGACCATCTGGACCAACTTTTTCAACAAATTCTACAACAGTTTCTTCTGCTTCAAGTTGGGCTTTGATTGCTTTTGCTTCTGCAATCATCTCAGCGTGAGCTTTTTCTTCAGATTTTTGTTTACCACGAAGCTCACCTACCGCTTGAGCAGTCGCTTCTTTGGCTAGATTCTTTTTGATAAGAAAGTTTTGTGCATACCCTGTTGGTACTTCCTTAATTTCGCCTTTTTTACCTTTTCCTTTAACATCTGCTAAAAAGATTACTTTCATTCTTCTTTCTCCTTTTGCTTTATTTCATTTAATACAATTTCTGTCAGTTTTTCACCTGCTTCTGACAAGGTTAAATCTTTAATTTGAGCTGCTGCCAAATTAAAGTGGCCTCCACCGCCTAACTCTTCCATAATCCGTTGCACATTCAGTTTACTACGACTCCGAGCTGAGATGGATATAAAGCCTTGTGTATTTTTCGCAAGAACAAAACTCGCTTCAATTCCTGACATGGCTAACATGGCATCTGCTGCCTTACTAATAACAACTGTGTCATAGCATTTCGAGTCCTTAGCCTCTGCTATTAGTACATCTGAACCTAATTTACGCCCCTGTAAAATCAGTTCATTGACCTCACGATATTCTTCAAAATCTGTTGCAGACATTTCCTGAATAGCAATACTATCACTTCCGCGCGTTCTGAGATAGCTAGCAACATCAAATGTCCGACTAGTCACTCGTGATGTGAAATTTTTAGTATCCAACATCATACCAGCCATCAAGACACTTGCTTGCATACGACTCAAACGATTTTTCTTAGAATTTTGGAACTGAATCAACTCCGTTACCAACTCACTGGCACTGCTTGCACCACTTTCGATATAAGTGATAACTGCATTATCTGGGAAATCCTGATCCCTTCTGTGGTGGTCGATGACGATGGTTTGGGTAAACAAATCATAAAATTCTTTTGATAAAGTTAAAGCTGTCTTTGAATGGTCAACAAGAATCAACAAAGAACGATTGGTCACCATACCCATTGCATCCTTAACAGACAACAACTTTGTAACTCCTTCTTTTTCTAAGAATGAAACAGCTCGTTCAATATCCGGCGACATTTGTTCTTCATCATAAATAGCATAGCTATTTTGAGTCACATTGCTGGCAAATAACTGCATACCTACAGCAGAACCCAAAGCATCCATATCTAGATTTTTGTGACCAACTACAAAAACCTGATCCACACTTCGAATCTTATCTGAAATAGCTGTCATCATAGCACGCGTACGAGTCCGTGTACGTTTGATTGAGGCAGCAGATCCACCACCAAAATAAACTGGATTTTTCGTTTCGTCGTTTTCCTTGACAACCACTTGGTCGCCACCACGCACTTCAGCCAAGTTCAAGTTGAGCAATGCAACTTTCCCGATTTCATCGTGATTTCCATCACCATAAGAAAATCCCATACTTAAGGTCAAAGGCAACTGTCTCTGTTTCGACTCTTCTCTGAATGCATCAATCACAGAAAATTTATCATTCATCAATCCCTCAAGCACCGTGTAGTCCGTAAATAGATAAAAGCGGTCCATACTCACTCGACGAGAGAACATGGCATGCTTCCCAGCAAATTCTGAAACAAAATTGGCTACAAAACTATTAATATGACTGATATCAGACTCCGATGTTTCATCTTCTAAATCATCATAGTTGTCAACGGAGACAATCCCAATAACAGGTCTACTCGTAACTAACTCAACAGTCGCTTCGTATTCTCCAGACACATCAAAGAAGTAAAGAACTCCAGATACCTTGTCCATATGAACCGAATAACGGATCTCACCTAAGGTTGCATAAGAACCTGGATTCCCCACAGACGCCTTTATAATTGTTTGAATTAATGCAACATCAATCTCGCCCACTTCATTAGTCAAAATCAATTCAGCGTAAGGATTGAACCATTCAACTTCACCTGACGATAAGTCTAGTTTAATAACTCCGACAGGCATCTGTTCTAACAAGGTTGTCAAACTATCTTCAGCTTGGTGGTTTACATACTGGATTTGTTCTACTTCACTCTTTGAGTAGTAGTCTCTCTGATGGATGAATAGTAAAATATATGAACCCAAAATAAGTAGCAAAAGAAATAGCGTTACCAGTGTATTCGTTACAAAAACAAGTTGCACAGATAGCACTCCGAACGCCACTATTCCTAATATTAAGGGGAAAATAGGACTTACATAAAATTTTTTCATTCCAAACCTCTTGGCACCCATTATACCATAATAACCACCAAAAAGCGACTTTTTAAAAGTGTAATCAGTAATTCTATCAATTATAAGAAAAAGGAGGTTTACAATTCAGTAAACCTTCCTTTACACATATTGAAATTAAGATTCTTTAACTTCTAACAAGCCAATCTCGCCATCCTCACGACGATAAATCACATTGGTTGTCTGATCTTCAACATCCACATAGATAAAGAAATCATGTCCCAACAAATCCATCTGTAGAATAGCTTCTTCCAAATCCATTGGTTTTAAATCAATTTGTTTTGAACGAACAACTCTAGACTGGACAACATTTGTATCTTCCACCAAAGCATCTGTAAATAATTGACTAGTTGCTACCTTGTTTTTATTTTTACGCTCGATTTTTGTTTTATTTTTACGAATCTGACGTTCAATTTTATCGGTTACAAGGTCAATTGAACCATACATATCTTGAGACACATCTTCTGCACGAAGAGTAATTGATCCAAGTGGAATCGTTACCTCCACTTTAGCAGTTTTTTCACGATACACCTTCAAGTTAACTCGAGCATCCAACTCTTGTTCAGCTTGAAAATACTTTTCGATCTTTTCGAGTTTAGAAACTACATAATCACGAATTGCTTCTGTTACTTCTAGGTTTTCACCACGGATACTATATTTAATCATATGAGTACCTTCTTTCTAAACATTTTTGTTTTTCTGATTTCATTATAACGCTTTCATTTTATTTTTGCAAATTTTTTCCTCATCTTACAAGGGAAAATGTTTTTACATGCTCAGCACCAGCTTCTTCCAACAGTTTCTTCACACGATTTATAGTTGTTCCAGTAGTATAGATATCATCTATAAGTAGGATTTTTTTAGGAATAGTGACTCCACTTTTGACAAAGAAGGGAAGTTCTGTTGCCAAGCGTTCTGAACGATTTTTAGAAGAACTAGCCCGCTCTTCTCTCTTCTCTAGTAAGTCTTGAAAAGAGAACCCTGCTGCTTCAACTAAACCTTCAACCTGGTTAAATCCCCTCTCGAGCAATCTTTCAGGACTTAGGGGAATGACGACAAGTTGATACTCTTTGTATTTTTTTAACTCCTCACTTAAAACTGAAGCAAAAACTTTTCTTAAAAGGAAGTCTCCATCAAACTTATACCGACTGAAAAAATCTTTCATAGCTTGATTGTAAGTAAAAATCGCTCTATGACTGACCTCAACTCCTTCTTTACACCAAAATTGACAATCTTGACACTTTGTTGACAAACCTGTTTTCATACAGTTTGAACAGTTCTCTTCTCCAATCCTCTCAAAAGTAGAATCACAATCTAAACAAAGACAGGAGACATCATTCCTCAGAAGTAAGAGACTACTAAAAGTTAAAACAGCCTTCATAGTCTGCCCACACAATAAACACTTCATAGCCCCGCCTCCTTATTCATCTGCTGAATTTCCATAATTGCCTTCTTGATTGAAGCATTTAACCCATCATGGAAAAAAAGCAAATCTCCTGTCGGTCTGTTCATACTCCGACCGACACGTCCTCCAATCTGTATTAAACTAGACTTGGTAAACAGACGATGATTGGCCTCTACTACGAAAACATCTACACAAGGGAAGGTAACTCCACGCTCCAATATTGTCGTACTGATAAGTATTGTCAGTTCTCCATCTCGAAAAGCTTGTACCTGCTCTGATCGATCTTCCGTAATTGAAGACACAAAACCAATTTTCTCATGCGGAAATTCCTTCTGTAAGACTTCTTTTAATTGCTCCCCTTTCTTAATTTCTGAAGCAAAAATGAGTAACGGATAAGCTGTCTTTCTCTGATTCTTAATATAAGACTTTAGCTTTGGTGACAACCGACTTTTCTCTAAACAGTGATTAAAATCGGATAACCAGACAGGTTTAGGAATAATCAAAGGATTTCCATGAAATCGTCTTGGCAAACTCAATCGTTTTAATTCTCCGATGCGAACCTTCCTATCTAACTCATCGGTCGAAGTCGCTGTTAAAAAGATTCTCAAGCCATTCTCCTTTACACTATTCTTGACAGCATGGTAAAGCGTGGGATTGTCAACATAAGGAAAGGCATCTACTTCATCCACTATCAGCAAATCAAAAGCTTGATAAAACTTCAATAACTGATGGGTCGTCGCAAGAACTAGTGGTGTTCGAAAATACGGCTCTGATTCTCCGTGTAGTAAAGATATCTCGCAAGCAAAATCATCTTGCAGGCGCTTGTACAGCTCCAAACAAACATCTATGCGAGGACTAGCCAAGCATACTGCACCACCCGCATTGATCACTTTAGCTACTACTTGATAAATCATTTCTGTCTTTCCAGCTCCTGTTACAGCGTGAACCAAGGTTGGCTCCTGCTTGTCTACTGCTCGAATCAGTCCCTGTGATACCTTCTCTTGAAAAGGAGTTAATTTACCACTCCATTTAAGAACATCTTGCTTCGGAAAATCCTCCTGTGGGAAATAGTATAAAGCTTGATCACTCCTAACTCGCTTCATCAGTAAACACTCCCTACAATAGTAAGCACCGATGGGCAAATACCATTCATCTAAAATAGCACTATCACAACGTTGACAGAAAAGTTTCCCCTTCTCCTTTCTCATTGCTGGAAGTTTCTCCGCCAACTGACGTTCCTCTTTAGTTAATTCATTCTCCGTAAACAACCGACCGAGATAATTTGGATTTACTTTCATACTTCTTTATTCGTAAAAGCCTAGCACTTTAGATGATTTTTTAGTACAATTAAATCATGGAATTTAGAACAATCAAAGAGGACTGTCAAGTCCAAGAAGAAATTAAAAAATCACGCTTTATCTGTCATGCTAAGCGTGTTTATAGCGAAGAAGAGGCTCGTGACTTCATTACTGCCATCAAAAAAGAACACTACAAAGCTACGCATAACTGCTCAGCCTTTATCATTGGAGAACGTAGTGAAATTAAACGGACAAGTGATGATGGTGAACCCAGTGGTACTGCTGGCGTTCCTATGCTTGGGGTACTAGAAAATCACAATCTTACCAATGTCTGTGTGGTAGTGACACGCTACTTTGGTGGTATTAAACTAGGCGCTGGAGGATTGATTCGTGCATACGCAGGCAGTGTTGCCTTAGCCGTCAAAGAAATTGGCATCATTGAAATAAAGGAACAAGCTGGCATTGCTATTCAAATGTCTTATGCTCAGTACCAAGAGTATAGCAACTTTCTTAAGGAACATGATCTTACGGAACTTGAGACAAACTTTACAGATCAAGTCGATACGATGATTTATGTTGATAAAGAAGAAAAAGAAAATATTAAAGCTGCACTGGTGGAGTTTTTTAATGGAAAAGTTACTTTAACTGATCAAGGTTTACGAGAAGTTGAAGTTCCTGTAAACTTAGTGTAAATAATAGATAATACAGTGTTTCACTGATATTTTCACCGCTACTTTAATTAGCAACATAAAAAGATGCTTGCCAAGACCTACTAGAACAAAAAGAAAACGGATAGCGTTCTCCTTTACACCTATTTACTAGAATTAGCCTATCACAATCGCTTAAAAATTAATGGCTTAGACCTGTGATATAAAAAAATCCTATCACTTCGATAGGATTTCTATATTTTACAAATGGCATAGATAGCGTTATACTAGAAATATCTTATACAAAGAGGTATTCATATGTCTATTTATAACAACATTACTGAACTAATCGGTCAAACTCCGATTGTTAAACTCAACAACATTGTGCCAGAAGGTGCTGCAGATGTCTATGTAAAACTTGAAGCATTTAACCCTGGTTCTTCTGTAAAAGACCGTATTGCTCTTAGCATGATTGAAAAAGCTGAACAAGACGGTATTCTGAAACCTGGTTCTACTATTGTTGAAGCAACAAGTGGAAACACTGGTATTGGACTTTCATGGGTAGGAGCTGCTAGAGGGTATAAAGTTGTTATCGTTATGCCTGAAACTATGAGTGTGGAACGACGTAAGATTATCCAAGCCTATGGTGCTGAACTCGTCCTTACTCCTGGTAGCGAAGGAATGAAAGGTGCTATTGCTAAGGCTCAAGAAATCGCTGCTGAACGTGATGGTTTCCTTCCTCTTCAATTTGACAACCCAGCAAATCCAGAAGTACACGAAAGAACAACAGGAGCTGAAATACTAGCTGCTTTCGGTAAAGATGGACTAGATGCCTTTGTTGCTGGAGTTGGTACCGGTGGAACAATTTCTGGTGTTTCTCATGCACTCAAATCAGCAAATTCAAGCATTCAAGTTTTTGCAGTAGAGGCAGACGAATCTGCTATTTTATCTGGTGAAAAACCTGGACCACACAAAATTCAAGGTATCTCAGCTGGATTTATTCCTGATACACTGGATACAAAGGCTTATGATGGTATCGTTCGTGTAACATCAGACGATGCTCTCGCACTTGGCCGTGAGATTGGTGGAAAAGAAGGATTCCTTGTAGGGATTTCTTCAGCTGCAGCTATCTACGGAGCCATCGAGGTTGCCAAGAAATTAGGTACTGGTAAAAAAGTTCTTGCTCTAGCACCAGATAACGGTGAACGTTATCTCTCTACAGCACTCTATGAATTTGAAGTGTAGTCTCCTAAATACACTTAGCCCTTATTATAGGGCTTTTTATTTATGCCTTAAAAATAGGAACATCTCCCTATAAAGATCGACTGCATAGAAAAAAGGAAGCAATTTGGCTTCCTTTTTATTATTAGTTATTCAAGGCTGCTGCCATTGTAGCTGCAACTTCAGCTTCGAAGTCATTTGCAGCTTTTTCGATACCTTCACCAACTTCAAAGCGAGCGAACTCAACTACTGAAGCGTTAACTGATTCAAGATATGCTTCAACTGTCTTGCTGTCATCCATGATGTATACTTGTGCAAGAAGTGTGTAAGCTTGGTCAACTTTAGTGTTGTCAAGCATGAAGCGATCCATTTTACCTGGGATGATTTTGTCCCAGATTTTTTCTGGTTTACCTTCTGCAGCCAACTCAGCTTTGATATCAGCTTCAGCTTGAGCAATCACTTCATCAGTCAATTGAGATTTTGATCCATACTTCAAGTGTGGAAGAGCTGGTTTGTTAACCATTGCACGGCTTTCGTTATCTTGGTCGATAACGTGGTTCAATTGTGCTAACTCATCTTTAACGAATTGTTCATCCAATTCTTTGTAAGAAAGAACTGTTGGTTTCATCGCTGCGATGTGCATTGACAATTGTTTAGCAAGTGCTTCGTCTCCACCTTCAACAACTGAAATAACACCGATACGTCCACCGTTATGTTGGTATGCTCCAAAGTGTTGTGCGTCTGTTTTTTCAATCAATGCAAAGCGACGGAATGAGATTTTTTCTCCGATAGTTGCTGTTGCAGATACGTATGCAGCTTCAAGAGTTTCACCTGAAGGCATTGTCAAAGCAAGAGCTTCTTCATTGTTAGCAGGTTTTCCTTCAGCAATAACTTTAGCTGTGGTATTTACCAATTCAACGAATTGAGCGTTTTTCGCAACGAAGTCAGTTTCAGCGTTTACTTCAATAACTGCTGCAACATTACCATTAACATAAACACCAGTCAAACCTTCTGCAGCAACACGGTCAGCCTTCTTAGCTGCCTTAGCCATACCTTTTTCACGAAGCAATTCAATCGCTTTTTCGATGTCACCGTCTGTTTCTACAAGCGCTTTTTTAGCGTCCATAACTCCGGCACCAGATTTTTCACGCAACTCTTTTACAAGTTTAGCTGTAATTTCTGCCATTTTGATTCTCCTATATTTTTTAAAAATAGGAGAGCCGGGCTAAGCCCCGCCCTCCTAGGTAATTACTAATTATATGAATTAAGCGTTGTCGCCTTCTACAACTTCAACGATTTCTTCGATTGAGTCTGCTTGAGCTTCTGAAGCTGCAAATTCTGCTTCAACTGCTACTGCATCTTCACCTTGACGTCCTTCGATGATAGCGTCAGCCAATTTAGCTGTGATCAATTTAACAGCGCGGATAGCATCATCGTTAGCTGGGATGATTACATCGATATCATCTGGATCAGTGTTTGTGTCAACCATCGCTACAACTGGGATTCCCAATTTCTTAGCTTCTTTAACAGCAATTTGCTCTTTATGTGGGTCAACTACGTACATAACATCTGGGATACGAGGCATATCTTCGATACCACCCAAGAATTTTTCAAGACGTGCACGTTGTTTGTTAAGAAGTGCAACTTCTTTCTTAGGAAGAACTTCGAAAGTTCCATCTTCTTCCATACGTTTGATTTCTTTCAAACGAGCGATACGTTTTTGGATTGTTCCCCAGTTTGTAAGAGTTCCACCCAACCAACGGTGGTTAATAAAGTATTGACCTGAACGTACTGCTTCTTCAGCAACTGCATCAGCTGCTTGTTTCTTAGTACCAACAAACAATACAACTGCATCGTTAGCTGCTGCATCACGCATGAAATCGTAAGCTTGGTCAGCGTATTTTACAGTTTGTTGCAAGTCGATAACGTGAATTCCGTTACGTTCAGTGAAGATGTACTTAGCCATCTTAGGGTTCCAGCGACGAGTTTGGTGACCAAAGTGTACACCAGCCTCAAGAAGTTGTTTCATTGAAATTACTGCCATGAGTATTTCTCCTTTTTGTTTTTTTCCTCTTCTTGACTTCAACTCGCAAAACGACCCAAAGGCAACTGTTTCACAATTCATCAAGAATGAGTATTATCGTTCACACGACAATTTTCATTTTACCATACTTTTTTAATATTTTCAAGCCATTTTAGTAGATTTTTAAAGTAGGTAACTATATAAATCATAAAAGAGACTCAAATCGAGCCTCTTTGTTTCATTCATTAGTTTGGATAGATGTATGTTACAAAACCTTCTGAAGTTGTAGTAGGATTGAACCAACCACGTTTATTTCCGATTGTACGGTTTCCACCATAGTTTGATTCAGATACTTGGATACTTGTTGATGATGAAACAGCTGTAACCACGGCTACGTGTCCATATCCACCATCATTCCAACATGCAATGGCACCAACTTGAGGTGTAGATCCTGTGCGGAATCCTGCAGCAGCTGCACTTGTAGCCCACTGTGCTCCATTACCCCAGTAATCTCCAGCCCAAGGTGCTAATGTTTTAGCTCCCCATGTACACTCACCAGTTGGATAACTTGAAGCATTTGTACTGTATGTTGGGCGATGTTTTACTGGTGCAGGAGTGTAGCTTGTTGATTCTGTTGAAGCACTGCTTGAAGATGATTCAGAAGAACTAGATACTGCTTGAACTTGTGCAGTGAAAGTTGTATTCCCAGAAGCAACAACTGTTTGTTGTTGACTTGCCTGTTTAGCTTTGTAGGCTGCTTCTGCTTCTGCAGCTGCTTTAGCTTCTGCTTCCGCTGCAGCTTTTTTCTCAAGTAAACTTGCTTTTTCATCCTCTGCAGTAGCCTTTTCAGCAGCAAGATTCAATTCTGCAGCTTTCAACTCAGCTTGTTTTGTAGTTAATGATTGAGCATCATCAGCTAGTTTTTGCTGATTTGCAATAACTGTATTAATTGCATCATTGTTTGCTACTTGTTTTTCAGAAATAGCTTTTTTATCTGCTTTTTGCTGTTCCAACATCTTGTTGTTTGCAGATACGATTTCACTCATTGCAGCAACACGTGAAATAGCTTCTGTAATTGATTTTGAGTTTACAATTGTATTGATGTAATTTGTTGCAGCTCCATTTGTTTGAGCACTACGAGCTTGTTTTTGCAATGAATCATTGCGAGATACAATATTCTTAGAAAGTTCTGTAATTTCACCCTCAAGCTTTTTAGATTCTGCTTGTAGTCTATCATTTTCAGATTGCAAGTTTGATTGCTCTGTTTGAATAGCAGATACCTGCTCCTGAATTTGATCAACTTGTTTTTGGGCTTCTTGTTGTTGTGCTGTTAAGTTACTAATTTTATTATCTTGAGTAGCAATTTTGTCATCAGTCGTTTCTGCATGCGCAGTTGTTAAAACAGCTACTTGAGAAACCATTACTGTACTTAGTAAAAGTGACGCTAAGATTTTTTTCTTCATATTTCGTAGATACTCCTTCTTTTAAAGACACTACTAGTATACCAAAAAAAGGCCTAATGAATATTACGCCTTTGTTACATTTTTATTTCTTTCTTATAGGTAAAATTTTTCAAAAATAAACTGAAAAATAATCATCCATATAAGGTTCAAAATCATTGATGGTACTAAACTATAGACTATAAACAAAGACATACTATCCACAGTTAAACCTACCACTATTGCAAGTATATAAGCTCCCATCTCAAATAGAAAAGTCATGACAATAATTGCCAACATTCTCGTCCAACGATTCAATAAAATAACACTATTAAATTTATGGAGAAATGCCCCCAATAAGACGAACAACAAAGTCGCAATCCCTATCAAGTGGAAAAAGTAAATGTCATAAACCAAACCCACTACAAAACAATAAGCTAAATAGAGATACTCTGATACTTCTATCGTCTCAAATAAGAGAAATAAAAACAGAAAATGACTAGCCAAATGTACATGGGGGAAAAATGAGCCCAGAAGCTGGCTAATATGGGCGTCAATTAGAACAAAGAAAGGAAGCAATAAAAACACTCCAACCCGCTTCAACTGTCTCATTATGAATTCCCCACTAATTCTATCACATCCACATTATGAGTATCTGCACTTAATTTAACAGTTACTTCTCGTGTCAAGTAGTCCGTACTATGCGTTGTGGCAACTACTTCACCAACAGGAATATCAGCAACGTTGAAGTTTCCTAATCCACCAGTGGTCACCTTATCTCCTGCACTAATATCGCTACTACTATTTAATTGACTAATTTTTAGAACTTCATTTTCCTTGTCATAGCCAACAATAATTCCATAAATTGTAGTAGAACCATGTTGAATTTTAACAGAAATCTTATCAGCATTTTCCGTATTTGTCAGAAGGTTGACCATGGTAGAGTTCTCCTCTACTTTTGAGACACTCCCAATCAAGCCACCATTTGCAATTGCTAACATATTCTCAGAAGCCCCTTTTGATTTGCCTGCATCTAAGGTCAACTCCTGCTTCCAAGATACCGGAGAACGCATAATAACATCTGCTGCCAAAGTCTTTGTAGCTTGCAATTTGGACTTCATATCAAGCAATTGGCGCAGTTGTTCATTTTCCGTCTTTAAACTTTCCGCCTCATTTGATTTAACTTCTAATTGGTAAATCTGTTTCTTCAAACTTTCATTTTCATTATAAGTGCGTGTCAAATGAGCCAAATCTGATTTGACAGAATCAAACCACTGAAAAGGTTTTTGAACAACCCTATCAACCAATGAGATTCCATCTCCTAATCTTGTCACAATTGTACTTGAATAAGTCGTCGCTAAGAGAGCTGACACAAGCAGAACAGTGACAAAAACAATAATGACATATTTTGATTTTTTAAAACGGTTCATATCCCTACCTTTATATCAAAAACTGTTACAGTAACTTTTATCAATTCCTGAAAGCTACTAAGATTTTAAGAAAAATAAACAACAACCCAGTACGAGAATAACAAGAATGGTCAGTGTATCCTTTAGAGTCCATTTCAGTTGTCGATATTGACTTCTTCCTTTTCCACCCTGATACCCACGCGCTTCCATAGCGATAGCCAAGGAATCTGCACGTTTTAAACTTGTTGCAAAAAGAGGAATCAAAATGGGAATCATAGCCTTCACCTTTTGAACAATGCTTCCTTCACCAAAATCCACCCCACGCGCTTTCTGTGCATTCATAATCCGCGTCGTATCATCCATTAAGGTCGGAACAAAACGCAAACTCATAGATAGCATTAAGCCAATTTCATGAACTGGAACTTTCACACGCTTTAAAGGCGCTAATAAAGCTTCGACAGCTGATGCCAAACTTAAGGGCATGGTCGTTAAGGTTAACAAAGTTGAAAAGAAAATAATCAATACAAAGCGACAAAAGATAATTCCAGCTTGTTGCAAAGCATAATCCGTAATTCTCACAAACGAAAACTCAAATAAAACATTCCCATTAGAAATGAAAAACAGTTGAAAAATAGTTGTGAAGGCAATCAAGAAAAACATAGACTTCAAGCCCTGAATAAAAAATGAAAGAGATACTCCTGACAAGGCAATAAAGATCCCTGTCGCTATAAAAAGAATTAGATTCGTCAAGGGATTATTAGCCCAAAAAACGATCAAAATCAGTAGCATCATAGCCAGTAATTTGCTGCGTGGATCCAATCGGTGAACTATCGAATCCCCTGGGATATAACGCCCCAAAATCATACTATCCATTTAGCGACTCCTTGAACTCCTCTATCTTAATCGGTAATCGTTTAAATGACACGCCTCTATCAGCCAATCGTTTACAAAAGGATGTAATTTTAGGCACTCCCAACTGCACTTCTTCCATAAAGACAACATCTTGAAAGACATCACTTGGTTTACCACCCTTAACTAAACGTCCCTTTTCCATCACATAGACTTGATTTGCATATTCAGCAACATCATCCATCAAATGCGTTACCAAGACAATGGTCATCCCTGACTGATGGAGTTTTTTGAACAAGTTCATCAACTCTTTTCTTCCCAGAGGATCCAGGCCTGCTGTGGGTTCATCTAAGACTAATATGGCTGGTTCCATGGCAAGTATACCTGCAATGGCCACACGTCTCATTTGTCCACCTGATAGCTCAAACGGACTGCGATCAAAAAGTGATTCATCAATTCCAACCAGAGCCAGTTTCTCACGCGCAATCTGCTCCGCATCTTCTTCAGAAACTCCAAAATTTTGCGGTCCAAAAGCAACGTCTTTCAAAACCGTTTCTTCAAAAATCTGATTTTCAGCAAACTGAAATACCAAACCAACCTGTTTTCTAATTTGACGAATATCTTTATTTTTAGAAGTCGAAGTGATTAAGGTATCAAAAACCCGCACACTGCCTGCACTTGGTACCAATAAACCATTTAAAAGTTGTAAAATAGTTGATTTACCACTACCTGTGTGGCCAATTAAAGCCGTATAAGAACCATCTTTAATCGTCAAAGAAACATCCGACAAAGCTGCTGAAGCTAAGGGAGTCCCTTCTTGATATGTAAAACTCACATTTTCTAGAGCAATTCCCATAGCTTATCCTCTAGCTCACTTTCTGTCAAATAATTTTCAGGCAAATCATAGCCATTCTGGCTCAAAGAATATTTTAATTGATTAGCAAAAGGATCGTCTAATCCAATTTGATCCAAATCATTTCGAGAGAAAAGCTCCCTTGGACTACTAGTTGATTCAATTGACCCTTTTTTCATGATCAACACACGATCACTCATGGCAACTTCTTCCAAATCATGTGTAATGGAAATGACCGTCATATCATAGTCTTTCCGAATTCCTTTTACTGTCTCAATCAGTTCTCTACGTCCCTCAGGATCCAACATACTCGTTGCTTCATCTAAGATTAAAATAGCTGGTCTTAGGGCTACAACACCTGCAATAGCCACACGTTGCTTTTGGCCACCTGATAGACGCGCTGGCTCTCTCTTTTTAAAGTCCAACATGCCAACCAAATCCAGAGCTTCTTCCACTCTCTTTTTCATTTCTTGACGAGAAAGTCCCTGATTTTCCAAACCAAAGGCAACATCATCTTCAACAGTCGCTCCAACAAATTGATTGTCTGGATTTTGAAAAACCATACCGATTTGACGACGTATATTCCAAACATTTTCCTCAGTCAGCCGTTGGCCATCAATTACAATCTCTCCGGATTCTGCTTCCAGTAAGCCATCAATTAAGCGAACCGTCGTTGATTTACCACTACCATTATGCCCTACAATCGAAAGCCATTCTCCACGTTTCACGTGAAACGTAATATCCTTCACATCGTAATATTCCTGACTTTCCTTATAGCGAAAAGAAAGATTTTTTACATCAATTACTGATTTCATTTCGAACCAAATGTCCCTTTAAATACATAGGCACTACCCTTGAAATAATCATAGCCAGAGTAGATAGTGAAAAACAAGGCTACATAAAGTAGAACTTGACCAAGCAAAGTCCAATGTAATAGCAAGAAAATAATGGCAAACATCTGACTAAAAGTTTTAATTTTTCCAGGCATTGCTGCTGCTAAAACTGTTCCACCAGTTTCAACTAATAAAAGTCTTAAACCTGTCACAGCCAACTCACGACAGATAATCACTGCAACAATCCAAGCTGGAGCCATACCTAACTCAATCAGCATAATAAAAGCAGACATAACTAGTAGCTTATCCGCCATAGGATCTGCAAATTTGCCAAAATTACTGACCACATTCCATTTACGAGCTAAATATCCATCTAAATAATCTGTAATACTAGCAGTAGCAAAGATAATAGCTGCTACTATATGACTCCCTATCGAATTTCCTACTGTTAAAATAAAGATAAAAATAGGTATAAAGAGAATTCGACCTATTGTTAAGAGATTTGGAATTTGTTCTTTTTTCATTCGTTTTTCCTTAATTTTTAGTAAAGGTTACAGTGATTTTTCCAGTCTGAGCTGTTAATTTCGATAAGTCAACAGTCTGATTATCTACTGTTAAAGCAACACCTTTGACAACACCTAAAGTAATGGTCACAGGATTTTTTGTTGAAACTGTTGTTTCCGCACTTTTATTATCCGGTGATAAGGTCACACCACCCTCAAGCTCACTTTCTGAAACACTAATCCAACTTCTAGCATCTGAGACTGATAATTGTAATTTTGCAGTTTCCTTGCTCGTTTTATAAGCAACTTCTACTCTATTTCCTTCACCTGATACCGTTATAGCTGGTTCCATATTCGAAGAACTACTAGATGAGCTACTGATTGAAGATGGAGTTACAGAACTAGTCGAGCTTGTTGCTTGGACCACACTATAACTAGACGCAGATGAACGCTCAGGTTGAGTCTGGAGATAATTCCAAACATAATAAGTCACAAAAATGACAATCGATAGTGCAAAGAGTATAAAATAAAATAAAGGTAAAAATGATGTCCTATTTTTCTTACTTGAGCGTCTCCTACCTGTCAACTCCTCTTCATTTACATCTACTTCCTCATAAGTAATCATGCTCCCAGAATCATAAGCATCCAAGACAATTCGCTCATCAAGTTCAACTGCCCACGCATACTTTCTCAAAAAAGAACGAGTATAAAATGGACTAGGAAGTTGATCAAAGTCATCATTTTCCATTGCCTCCAACATATTCAACTGAATTTCTGTTTTTTTATGTAATTCTTCTAAAGTCAACCCTTGGTTGGTTCTAGCTAAACGTAAAACCTCACCAATTGTTTTTTTCCTCATACTTGTCATTCCTTCTTTCTAGTATCGATTATGATAGGTTGCTACGATGGGAATATTGTAAAATCAACTATGTCACCATCATCTATTAAATGGTGTCCAGCATCAAGGACATCCTCTAAAGTAATTTCCTGTAAAATTTTCGGCAGATCAAAGATTGTCTCACCTTGTCCAAAAGCATCATATTGCGTTGCAATAAATTCAAGAGAGTTCATGCTACTGAAAAATTCTCCAAACATCTCTCTTTTGATAATGTCTAAATGATCCTCTGTAATATCTAAATCCTTTGTAAAATTACGAATAGCCTTTTTAAACTGATGGGATAAAGCAACTGGCTCTTTTGTATCCATTGTCAACATAACAAAATGAAAGCGACTTGTTACTTCAACTTCCAGAGATAAGGACGCATCAATTTTACCTGATTCATATAATTTTTGAAAACGATCCGAAGTCCAACCAAACATCATTGCAAACAATAATTTTAATAAAATATGATGTCGATAGCAATCCGCCTCATCAACTTCTCGATTACCTCTAATCCCAATCGCTAGTTTAGGAGAAGACACTTCCATTCTCATACTGTCTGTTTGCTTTACAGGTTGTAAAACAAACTTTTCTCTTGCTACTTCCTGAACATCTAAATCTTCCAGTTCTTTTCTTTCAAAATAGTCCTGTACTTGATCCACATCAAAATTGCCAACTAAAAACAGAGACATATTTACAGGTTTGTAAAACCTTGTGAAATTTTCTTGCAAATTAGTTAGATTGATTTGGGAAATGGACTCCTCACTTCCAACTATATCAGTTGCTAAAGGTATGCCAGGATACAAATTCGTTAAAGTTGAAAAGAATAAACACGAATCTGGATCATCTTGATACATTTCTCGTTCTTGCTGAATAATATCCTGCTCTCTTAAAATGGAATCTTCAGTAAAGTGTGCTGATGTTACCAATTCATCAAGTAAATCTAAATTTTCTAAGAGATGATCCGTTGCAGAAAAAAGATAACTTGTTTTTGTAAAACTTGTAAAGGCATTGCTATCTGCACCTAGACTCGTAAAAGCCGACATCAAATCACTAGAATCTTCTCTCTCAAATAATTTATGTTCAAGAAAATGAGCAATTCCCGCAGGATATTCTTTTACATCTCCGTCAACTTCAGTGACAAGCATATCTACCGAACCAAACTGAACAGTGACACTCCCGTAAACTTCTTTAAATTCCTTTTTAGGCAAAAGAACAACTGTCAATCCATTTGACAAACGAGTTCGATAAACCATTTCTTTTACAGCTGGATAGTATTTTTCTTCAAAAACAACCTTTGTCATTCTATTCCTTCCATAAAGTAAATCGCCTGTAGTTTCACATTATTAGCTGCTCTACAAATAGCCTCTTTGTCAACTTGCTCGAGTTTTGCAATCCAACTTTTAAAGTCTGCTGAAGATTTTCCAAGCAAGGCATTTTGATAAGCACGTTCAATCAATGAACTTTGATTATCTTGAGAAAGCAACAGAGACCGACGAATCATTTCCTTTGTTTGCTCTAACTCAAGCTCTGTAAAATAACCTTTTTTTAAATCAAGTAGTTGATTATTCATCATTTTACGAGCCTGGTTCCGATTTTCTCGATCGATACCAGCATACATCCTCAAGAATCCACTAAATAAATCAAGCTGACTTGAAATAGTATAAGCCAATCCAGCATTTTCACGGACGTTTGTAAAGAGTTTAGAATGAGCAAATCCACCAAGTAAACCATTCATTACAATCATGGGTAAATGTTTCTCATCACCATATTCAGAAGGACAATGATAACCTAATTCCAAAATGGATTGTCCCACATTTTTTCGAACCATACCTTCCTGAAGAATATTGGAATAAGGTTGACAATACTGAATCGTCACATCTCCTTCTCGACCTTTAAAGCCAAATGATTCTAATACATTTTGAATTTCGACCTCATTAAAATCACCTAAGAAAAAGAAATCTATTCGATCATTGGCCAAAAATTCTTTGAAACAAGAATAAGAACTTTGTGGAGTTTCAGCCAAAATACGATTTCGTAAATCACTATATTCCAATTGGAGACGTTCATCATGAAAAAATAATTTGTCTAATTCTTTATGTGCAAAATAAAAAGAATCATCCATATCAGCTGCTAAACTTGCTAGCAATTGCTTTTTCTCAATTTCAAATAAGGCTGGATCAAATCCATTATCAACTACTACGGGTGAAAAAAGAGTCTCTTTTACAAGTTCCAAAACCTGAGAAGTTAGCACATTTTTCCTACTTAAAAACTCATCACGAACATAGGTAAATGTCAATTCTACAATGTGACTTTGCCCTCTTCTGAAACAATTGGTTGACATATCTGTACCGTATAGACTGGCCAAATGTTTTCTCAAATCTTGAGCAGTAGGATACATCTGATTAGCAGTCTCTAGCATACTCGCACTCAACATGCGACCTGCAATCGTATCAAGAGATAATGGAGCGGTAAAACGCACGGTGATTTTGTTCGTTTTAAACTTTTTTGATTGGATAAAATGTGTTAAAATTCCATGCACTAACTCCATGATTTACCTCCTTATATACAGACTTCTATTATATCACGAAAACCTGAAATTTTCTTGTTCTCTGTAACACTTTTGAAATAAAAATCGCTTACATTTCTCCCTGTTTCTCTCACTATTTTTAGGAAAATATGGTATAATACCAAAGATTGAGGTGAATTATGGAATACAAATTATTTGAAGAATTTATTACCCTCCAAGCACTACTCAAAGAACTTGGAATTACACATAGTGGAGGAGCTATCAAATCATTTCTCTCTGAACATTCTGTTTACTTTAATGGGGAATTAGAGAGTCGTCGTGGTAAAAAACTTCGTATTGGTGATAAAGTTGACATCCCTGACATGAATATTGACATCTTGTTGACACAACCTACGTCTGATGAGCAAGAGGAATACCAAGCTGATAAAGTTGAAAAAGAACGAATTGCTAAACTTGTTAAGGAGATGAATACGGGTGTAAAAAAAGATAAATCAAAACCTACTTCATCACCCAAAAGCAAACAAGCTCCGCGATTCCCTGGTAGATAATCATGTGGCTACAACACCTATCTCTCAAGACTTTTCGTAACTACAAAGAGACGAAAATAGACTTTAATCCTAAATTAAATGTCTTTTTAGGACGCAATGCACAAGGAAAAACAAATATGTTAGAGGCTATCTATTTTTTAGCCTTAACACGTAGTCATCGAACTCGAACAGATAAAAATCTCATTCATTTTGATGAGGAACAACTTCACCTTTCAGGTCTTGTTCAGAAAAAAACTGGATCCATTCCTCTCGAAATCGAACTAACACAAAAAGGACGTGTGACAAAAGTGAATCACTTAAAACAGGCACGACTTTCAGATTACGTAGGACACATGAATGTTGTCTTATTTGCTCCTGAAGATTTACAACTAATTAAAGGAGCACCTTCAGTTCGACGAAAATTCATTGATATGGAGCTTGGACAAATTAAGCCAATCTATTTATCAGATTTAACCAATTATAACCATATTCTTAAGCAAAGAAATACCTATTTAAAATCAGCTCAAAAAATAGATGAAACCTTCCTTTCAGTACTAGATGATCAGCTAGTCGATTATGGATGTCGTGTGATGAATCACCGCTTAGATTTCATAAAAAAACTAGAATATTTTGGCCGTAAGAAACACCTTGAACTTTCTAATCAAATTGAAGAATTGTCAATATCCTATCAATCTTCTGTCAACATAACTGACAAAGAAGACTTATCAGAATCTTTCAAAATTGCTTTAGAAAAAAGTAGGTCCAGAGATTTATTTAAAAAGAACACTGGTGTTGGTCCTCATCGGGATGACATTTCTTTTTATATAAATGGAATGGATGCTAGTTTCGGAAGTCAAGGCCAACATCGTAGTCTCGTCCTCTCAATAAAATTAGCAGAAATCGAGTTAATGGAAAGCATTACTACAGAATCTCCAATATTACTGCTTGACGATGTTATGAGCGAACTTGACAACACTAGACAACTAAAATTATTAGAAACGATTTCTCATTCAATCCAAACTTTTATCACAACAACAAGCTTAGACCATCTTCAAAATCTGCCAGAAAATCTAAGTATCTTCACTATTCAGGATGGTAAAGTTTCTGTAAATTATAATTGACAACATTGTAAAAGAACTCCTATTTCCACGGGAGTTCTTTTCATTGTTTTTTACATAGAATAATTTGGTGCCTCATTAGTAATTTGTACGTCATGAGGGTGGCTTTCTTTCAAACCAGCACCAGACATTTCAATAAATTGAGCATTATCGTGTAGTTCTTTAAGGTTAGCTGCACCACAGTAACCCATACCAGAGCGAATACCTCCAATCATTTGGAAGACAATATCAGCTGCCGCACCTTTATAAGCAACACGACCTTCAATTCCTTCTGGAACAAGTTTGTTTGCTTCATTGATAGAACCTTGGAAGTAACGATCGCTTGAACCTTTCTTCATTGCTGCGATTGATCCCATACCACGGTAAGTCTTGAACTTACGCCCTTGGAAGATTTCAGTTTCACCTGGTGCTTCGTCTGTTCCAGCAAACATAGATCCAAGCATAACTGCATTTCCACCTGCAGCAAGGGCTTTTACAATATCTCCAGAATACTTGATTCCACCGTCAGCAATGATCGTTTTTCCATATTCACGCGCAACAGCTGCAGCATCGTAGATAGCTGTTACTTGCGGAACACCAACACCAGCAATCACACGAGTAGTACAGATAGAACCTGGTCCAATACCAACTTTGACAACATCTACACCCGCTTCATAAAGAGCACGGGCACCCTCAGCTGTTGCAATATTTCCAGCAATCAAAGTACGATCTGGGAAGTGAGCACGAATCTCAGCAATTTTACGCAAGACACCTGCAGAATGACCATGTGCAGTATCAATAACAATCGCATCCGCTCCTGCTTCAAAAAGAGCCTCTGCACGTTCAAATGTATCTGAAGTAACACCTACTGCACCTGCAACTAGTAGACGACCAAACTCATCTTTAGCAGCATTTGGAAACTCAATAACTTTTTCAATATCTTTGATAGTAATCAAACCAGAAAGACGACCTTCTTCATCTACCAAAGGAAGCTTTTCAATACGGTGTTCTTGAAGAATACTCTCAGCTGTTGCAAGATCTGTACCCACAGGAGCAGTAACAAGATTTTCACTGGTCATATGATTTGAGATTGGTTGGTTATAGTCTGAAATAAAACGAAGATCTCGGTTTGTCAAAATACCAACCAATTTACGATTTTCAAGTGTTTCAACAACTGGAACACCACTGATGCGGTAACGACCCATAAGCTCATCTGCTTCAGCAATTGTATGTTCAGGTGTCAAGAAGAACGGATCAATAATAACTCCATTTTCAGAACGTTTTACCTTACGAACCTCTTCTGCTTGTTGAGCAATTGACATGTTTTTATGGATAACTCCGAGACCGCCTGCACGAGCAATAGCAATGGCCATTTGACTCTCTGTAACTGTGTCCATGGCAGCGGTAATAATTGGGATATTTAAAGTCAAATTATCTGCCAATTTAGTTGTTAAATCTGCATCGTTAGGCAACACATGACTTTCAGCTGGAATAAGCAATACATCATCAAAGGTAAAACCTTTTTTCAAAAATTTAGTGTCCCAATTAGACATTCGAAGTTTCCTCTTTTCTTTCTTTTTGAGCTTGACTCTTTTTATATTGTATCTATCATACCATTCTATAAAAATTTGTCAAATGTTACAGGGGTAAATAAAAAACTATCTTTTCTTTGAGATAGAAATGATAGTTTCTTGTAAAATAAATTTAGTTAAAGTACTGAAGTCCCATTGCCCCTTTAACCTCAGATAGGGTTTGACCCGCAACTTCACGCGCTCTTTCACTACCTTTTTGAAGCATATTATAAACTTCTCCCATATCCTTAGCAAATTCAATACGGCGCTCACGAATAGGACCCAGTTCACGTTCTAATATTTCAAGTAGATAACGCTTGGTCTTCACATCACCAAGACCACCTCGTTGATAATGTTCTTTCATTTCGGCAATTTCTTGAGCATCTTCTGGGCGACCAAAAACATCTAGATAATGGAAAACCATATTGCCTTCAATTTTACCTGGATCCTCAACGCGGATATGATCTGGATCTGTATACATACTCATTACTTTTTTACGCAAAGTATCCGCATCATCAGCTAAATAAATACCATTATTGAGTGATTTAGACATTTTAGCATTTCCATCTAAACCAGGTAAACGACCCGCTCTCTCATTTTCTGGATAAATACCTTCCGGTTCTACCAATATATCACAGTTATATGCATTGTTAAAAGAACGAACAATTTCACGAGTTTGCTCAATCATTGGTTTCTGATCTGTCCCAACAGGAACATAATTAGCCTTAAAAGCTGTGATGTCAGCTGCTTGAGCTATTGGATAGACCAAGAATCCTGTCGGAATACTTTCTCCAAATCCTTTCTGAGCAATTTCTGTCTTGACTGTTGGATTGCGCTCCAAACGTGCTAATGACACCAAATTCATATAATACATAGACAACTCAGCTAATTCTGGAATTTGGCTTTGAATAAAGATAGTTGATTTACTTGGATCCAATCCAACTGCAAGATAATCCAAAGCAACATTTCCGATAGACTCTACAATTGTTTGAGGGTCTTTAGCATGATCTGTCAAAGCTTGTTGGTCAGCCAAGAACACAAACATATCATACTTATCCTCTTCCTGTAATAATACTCGATTTTTGAGACTTCCAACATAATGTCCAATATGCAATTTTCCTGTTGGACGGTCTCCTGTTAAAATAATGGGTTTAGTCATTTTGTTCTCCTTCGATATAGTCCCTTCAATTATAGCATTTTTTTAATGAAATAACCGTAATTTATCAAAATAAATCAGACTTGCTATTTACGGATTTGTGTAAAGTATGCTGTAAATTTAATTTACACAAAATTGACAGATAAAAATTTGAATATTTCCGTATTTTCTAGTAGAATAAATATATTACACATATAGGAGAAAAACATTGCTTACAGTATCTGATGTTTCACTACGTTTTAGTGATCGCAAACTTTTTGATGATGTCAATATCAAATTTACAGAAGGAAATACTTATGGATTAATCGGTGCTAATGGTGCTGGAAAATCAACCTTTTTAAAAATTTTAGCTGGAGATATCGAACCTACTACTGGTCACATCTCTCTTGGTCCAGATGAACGTCTCTCTGTTCTTCGTCAAAATCACTTTGACTATGAAGATGAACGTGCCATTGATGTCGTTATCATGGGAAATGAAAAACTTTATAGCATCATGAAAGAGAAAGATGCCATCTACATGAAGGAAGATTTCTCAGACGAAGATGGAGTGCGTGCTGCCGAACTCGAAGGAGAGTTTGCCGAGCTTGGGGGCTGGGAAGCAGAAAGTGAAGCCTCTCAACTCCTTCAAAACCTAAATATCCCAGAAGAATTGCACTATCAAAATATGAGCGAATTGGCCAACGGTGAAAAAGTAAAAGTTCTCCTTGCTAAAGCACTTTTTGGTAAACCAGATGTTCTTCTTTTGGACGAGCCTACCAACGGTTTGGACATCCAATCGATTACTTGGTTAGAAGACTTCTTGATTGACTTTGATAACACCGTTATCGTAGTATCCCACGACCGTCACTTCTTAAACAAAGTATGTACTCACATGGCCGACCTTGACTTTGGAAAAATCAAACTCTATGTCGGAAACTACGACTTCTGGAAGGAATCTTCTGAGCTAGCTGCTAAATTGCTAGCAGACCGTAATGCTAAAGCAGAAGAAAAAATTAAGCAATTACAAGAGTTCGTTGCTCGTTTCTCTGCTAATGCTTCTAAGTCAAGACAGGCAACATCACGTAAGAAAATGCTTGATAAGATTGAGCTAGAAGAGATTGTACCATCTAGTCGTAAATATCCATTTATCAACTTTAAAGCGGAACGTGAGATTGGTAATGATCTCTTGACAGTAGAAAATCTAACTGTAAAGATTGATGGTGAGACTATTTTAGATAATATCAGCTTTATCTTGCGTCCAGGTGATAAGACAGCGCTTATTGGACAAAATGACATCCAAACGACTGCATTAATTCGTGCAATCATGGGGGACATTGACTATGAAGGAACTGTCAAGTGGGGAGTAACTACTAGCCGTTCTTACTTGCCAAAAGATAACTCGGCAGATTTTGCAGGAGGAGAGTCAATCCTTGACTGGTTGCGTCAATTCGCAAGTAAAGAAGAAGATGACAATACTTTCCTACGTGGCTTCCTCGGCCGTATGCTCTTCTCTGGAGATGAGGTTAACAAACCTGTAAATGTCTTGTCAGGGGGAGAAAAAGTTCGTGTCATGCTTTCAAAACTCATGCTCTTAAAATCAAATGTCCTTGTACTTGATGATCCAACCAATCACTTGGACTTGGAATCTATCTCAAGCTTGAATGATGGATTGAAAAACTTTAAAGAATCAATCATCTTTGCCAGCCATGACCACGAGTTTATTCAAACTCTAGCCAACCATATCATTGTCTTGTCTAAAAATGGCGTCATTGACCGTATCGATGAAACCTATGATGAATTCCTAGAGAATGCAGAAGTACAAGCAAAAGTTAAAGAACTTTGGAAAGACTAAAATCTTCAAAACTCAGTTGGGTTAACCAGCTGAGTTTTCTAACATTTTATGAGGTAACATGAAATTATTTTTTAAAACATTTTGGACCTATTTTGTTTCTTTCATCATTCCCATAATCATTATGATAGGAGTATATCTATCTCAAGGTATCTACTGGAATAGCGATACATCTCCACTATTAGGAGATGGGTTTCATCAATACGTTATTTTTGATATAGCTCTAAGAAATATCCTACACGGAAATGGTAGTTTGTTCTACACCTTTACAAGTGGCCTCGGATTGAATTTCTATGCCCTATCTAGTTATTACTTGGGTAGTTTCCTTTCACCACTAGTTTACTTTTTTGATCTAACGAATATGCCAGATGCTGTCTATCTGACAACTCTCTTAAAATTTGGATTGATTGGACTGTCAACTTACTTTAGTTTAAATAAATTATTTCAATCGATTCCTAAGCCTTTAAAACTAGCTTTATCTACTTCCTATGCTCTGATGAGTTTCACTGTCAGTCAATTAGAGATAAAAACCTGGCTAGATGTTTTTATCTTGATTCCTTTAATTATAACTGGTTTACAGCTACTTATCACTGAAAAGAAATTCCTATTGTACTTTACAAGTCTGTCAATCTTATTTATCCAAAACTATTATTTTGGCTATATGACAGCATTGTTTCTTATTTTCTGGTATCTCTGTCAAATTTCTTGGGACTTTAAAACTCGAAAATCATCTTTTCTTGATTTCATAATCACCTCCGTTTTAGCTGGTATGGCTAGTTTAATTCTGACTCTTCCTACTCTGTTTGATTTACAGACACATGGGGAAAAGTTGACTGAAGTTACAAAGTTTCAAACTGAAAGTAGCTGGTATCTTGATCTCTTTGCTAAGCAATTCATCGGTTCCTTTGACACAACAAAGTATGGGGCCATCCCAATGATTTTTGTTGGACTCCTTCCCTTTATTTTGACCATTTTATTTTTTACTCTGAAATCTATTAAGTTTCACGTGAAACTTATCTATGCAATCTTCTTTACATTTCTAATTGCAAGCTTTTATATTGAAGCTCTTGATTTATTTTGGCAAGGCATGCATACTCCAAACATGTTTTTACATCGCTATGCTTGGATTTTCTCTACCTTGTTAATTTACACAGCAGCAGAAATCTTAAATCGTCTGAAAGAAATTAAAATCTGGAATTTTTTAGTTTCGCTTTTTCTTATAGTAACAGGATTTTTAGCTACCATCTATCTAAAATCGCATTATTCTTTTTTAACAGATTTGAATATCCTACTGACTCTTGAATTTTTGGTTGTCTATTCGCTTTTACTCCTTGCAGTTATCAAAAAGTTTATCTCTGTAAATCTATTTGCCATTCTAATCTCTTTATTTATAATGGTTGAAATGAGTTTAAATGCTTCATCTCAAATAGACGGAATTTCTAAGGAATGGGGATTTGCTTCTCGAAGTGCATATAGTAGAGATATCCCAGCTATGGACTCTTTCTCAACATATATTGGAAATCAATTTACTCGTACTGAAAAACTACAAACTCAGACAGGAAATGACAGTATGAAATTCAACTACAATGGAATCTCTCAATTTTCATCTGTTCGAAATCGTTCAGCAAGCTCTACTTTGGATAAACTTGGGTTTAAATCCTCTGGGACTAATCTCAATCTCCGCTATGCCAATAATAGTATTTTGGCTGATAGTTTATTTGGCATCCAGTACAATATCTCAGAAAACCCTATTGATAAGTATGGTTTCCAAGTTGTATATCAAAAAGATAATCTTACCCTATATGAAAATCAATTCTCTCTTCCGATTGCATTTACTAGTCAATCTGTTTACAATGATGTCAAGTTCAATGAACATACCTTGGATAATCAGGCCAAGTTTTTAAATCAACTTGCTAACGTCAATTTTGATTATTTTTCTCCAATACCCTATGAAAAAACTGAAAATACTAATGATTTGATTAGTGTTACAAGTTCTTCAAATGAGGATGCAGCAATCCAGTATCAAATTGAGATTCCCGAAAACAGTCAAGTTTATCTTTCTTTCACAAACCTTCACTTTTCTAATGATAAACAAAAGAAGGTTGACATCCTTGTAAATGGTGAAAAAAAGACTTTTACAACTGATAATGTCTTCTCTTTCTTTAATCTAGGATATACAAAAGAGAAAAAAACTTTCAATATCAATGTTAGTTTCCCTGGAAATTCACAAGTATCATTTGAATCTCCTAACCTCTATCGTTTAGATACCAAAACTTTCACCGAGGCAATTCAAAAAATTAAAGAACAACCTGTCACAGTATCAACTTCTAAAAACAAGGTCTTTGCTAGATATGATGTCCAACAAGATACATCTATTTTTTTTACCATTCCTTATGACAAAGGTTGGTCTGCCTACCAAGATGATAAGAAAATAGAAATTAAACAAGCTCAAACTGGATTTATGAAAGTTGATGTTCCCAAGGGGAAAGGAACTATTACACTTTCCTTCATTCCCAATGGTTTTATTACTGGAGCAATATGTTCCTTTACTTCTCTCTTACTATTTGGAATCTATAATCACAGACGAAAGTCATCTAAGGCATAAAAAAATCGACCAGTTGGTCGATTTTTTTAATATTCTTCCATTTTCTTAGGTTGATAGGCTAGCATACCTAAACCAGTAAATAGGACTAATATCACAACAAGGAAAATGACTTGATGATGAATATTCCCTGTCATAGAGATTGTTTGTCGTAATCCAGAAACTGAATAACTCATTGGTAACCAAGGATTGATGGCTCTAAAGAAATCATTTGTCAAAGCAAGTGGGTAAGTACCTGCACTTGATGCTAACTGTAATAAAAGCAAAATAAGAGAAAAGAAAGCTCCTATACGGCTATTCCATGTTGTTAAAGCAGTCACCATGGACATGAATACTAAACTTGTTAGGATAATGAGAATAAATGTTCTCATCTCATGATTAGCCGTTAGACTAATAAGATGAACTCCTCCATATACTAAAATCCCTGCTAAAACAGCTATAATACCATTTATTTCTGCTCGAGATTTCAACCAAGCCCAACGACTCTCTGGATGACGTCCTGAAGGCAACTTCGCAAAGATCATATTCGTTGATATTGCTGCAACAAAGAGAGCAACTGATATCATATAAGGAGCCATTGCGATTCCATTTACAGAAACTTGGTCATTGTCTGTTTTGGAAAGATTGAGTGGATTTGACAAAATCTCTGCATTTTTAGATTCCGTTGATGCTGATTTAAGTTGATCACTAGCATTACCTAGTCCTTGTCCCAAAGAAGCAACTCCTGACTGTAAATCTTCCAATCCAGAAGTTAACTTTGTTCCACCTTCTGCAAGTTTCCCAGATCCATCTGCCAATTTATTAGCTCCACTTTCTAATTGAGAAGCACCTGAAAGTAACTGACTGGATTTGTCAGCTAGTTGGCTAGATCCTGACTGCAATTTATCAACTCCTGCTATTAGTTCTTGACTCTTTTGATTCAATTGGTTAGAGCCAGTTGATAATTTTTCAATACCAGATACTAATTCTGGAGTTTTTTCAACTAATTGACCAACTCCTGCTGTCAAGCTAGAAGATTTTTGTGTCAAGGTGTTTGAGCCTGAAACTAGTTGATCCAAACTACCTGTCAAGGTGGCATTTTTTTCACTTAGTTGACTTGCGCCTTGAGAAACTTTATCAACACCTGCAGTATATGCATTTACCCCCGATGTAATCGACTGACTAGCAGGAACTAAGTTGCTAGAAACAGCTCCTTGTATCTCTGTTAATCCACTTGACAATCCTGTCAAAGAAGTAGAAGCAAGCGGTAATACTTGATTAGCTTGATTTTTTAATGTCGAAAAATTTGAAGATTGATTTTGTAAGTTTTCCAAACTTCCCTGTAAACCTTGTACTAAAGCTATAATTGACTGAGCCGATTGAATACTATCAGTCGAATTTTGAGATACAGAAGCGCTTATCTCAGCTTGTTGCTCACTTGTCAATGATTGATAAGCTGCTGTCGATTGAATATTAGCTAATGTAGTCGCTTTATCAGACTGAGCACTTGCTAACATTTGATTAGAAAGAGATACTATACTTGATAAAACAGAATCTAATTGTTTTGTATCTCCAACATTAATATTTTGAATAGCTTGATTTAACTGATTCAAACCAGAAGATAATTGATTAATTTGATCTTTTTGCTCAGACGAAGCATCTAACTTGCTAGAAAGTTGTTGAATCCCTTCACTTAATTGCTCCACCCCCATTCGAAGTGTAGCTGATTGATTAGATAACTGATTAGCACCTGTTACAAGACTTCCCACTCCATTGGTGTAGGCACTAACACCAGATGAAAATTGATTAAGACCAGCATTGAGCTGAGAAACACCGCCAGTATAAGATTCTACACCAGTATATAATTGATTAATTCCCCTCACTAATTCAGGGCTTTTAGAAGATAATTGACCTAACCCACTATCTAATTGACTCACTGCACCAGTATATGTAACTAAACCACTATTAAAATTCCCTAAGCCAAGATGAAGTTGTTCAACACCAGAGACATAAGAGGATAATCCTTTAGTAAACTGCTCCGTTCCATTTGAAAATGTTAAACTTGAATCTGCTAAAGAGTGTAGGTTAGTAGTTAATGTTTGACTTCCTGCCACTAACTGATTCGCTCCATCAGTTAGTTTTTCACTACCAGACGCTGCTTGACTTATCCCATTCTTTAAATCGACCATTTTGTTGAATAAAGCTTTAGTATAAGTCTCGGTTACATTGGTAGAAACATTCTGCTTTAATTGTGTCATTGCAGAATCACTCATCTTGCTGGCAATAAAGCTATGACCACTTGAAGTCTGATAATCGATTTGCATTTGCTCTGGGTGATTCGTTAAAATTGAAGCTGCTTTTTCAGACAAGTCACTTGGCAAAGTCACTACCATATAATAATCACCGTTTTCTAGACCCTTCTTACCTTCTTCTTCATCTACAAAATGAAAATCCAATGATTTATTTTGCTCTAAATTAGACACCATGTCTTTTCCTATAGACATGCTATTACCATTATAAGAGGCCTCTTTATCATTATTGACAACTGCCACAGGTAAGTCAGACACTTGACCATATGGATCCCACATTGAGGATAAAAATATGATGTTGTATAAAGCAGGAATAAGAGAAATTCCTATCATGACAATAATAAAGGTTGGTTTTTTAAAAATTGCTTTCCATTCTTTAAACATATTTCCTCCTTTTTTAAACATATTGTCTAAAATTTTGATATAATAGATTATACATTAAAAAATCTAAATTACAAGATAAAAAATCCATTTTTAGACATATAGTCTAATTTGTTCACAAGGAGGAAATATGCAAGAAAGTAACAAACGCTTAAAAACAAAGCGAACTATTGAAAATGCTATGGTACAACTACTGATGGAACAACCATTTGATCAAATTTCTACTGTCAAGTTAGCAGAAAAAGCCGGAATTAGTCGTTCCAGCTTCTATACTCACTATAAGGATAAATATGATATGATTGAGCACTATCAAAGCAAGCTATTTCATACATTTGAATATATTTTTCAAAAACATGCTCATCACAAAAGAGATGCTATTTTAGAAGTCTTTGAATATCTAGAGTCTGAACCACTTCTGGCTGCCCTTCTTTCTGAAAATGGGACTAAAGAAATCCAAAATTTCTTACGAAATAAACTTCATATCATGCTCAGCACAGATTTACAAAAGCAATTTATGCAACTGAATCTCAATACCACTGAGTTAGAATACAGTAGCATCTATCTAACTCACGCACTTTTTGGTGTCTGCCAAACTTGGATTGCACATGGTAAAAAAGAAAGTCCTCAAGAAATAACAGACTTCCTCATGAAGATGCTTGGTGATACGAATTGATGCAAAAAAGGGAACAACACTATGTTCCCTTTTATCTATACTCCGCCAGTAGGACTCGAACCTACGACATCATGATTAACAGTCATGCGCTACTACCAACTGAGCTATGGCGGATAAAATAGTCCGTACGGGATTCGAACCCGTGTTACCGCCGTGAAAAGGCGGTGTCTTAACCCCTTGACCAACGGACCTTCTATCTGTAGCAGATATAACCATTATATCAATTTCTTACTAATTGTCAATCACTTTTGAGATTTTTTCTCTAAAATATCTTTTAACTTTCTAATTTTTAACCTTGAAATAGGACAGCGATGATCTTCATAGAAAACAACTTCTAGATTCTTTCGGTCAATTTCTCTAATATTGCCTATATTTACCAAAAATGACTTATGAGAAGAATAAAATCGCTGAGTATGTTTGTCCTTTTCCTGAATATCTGTCATGGTACCGTAAAACTCTTTGGAAAAATTCTTACCAATAATGCGTAATTTATGAGAGACACCTGTCGTTTCAATATACAAAATATCATGATAAGGAATTTTTAGATCATTTCCCTTGTAATTGTAGTCAAAATAATCTACCACATCTTCATTTTCAAGTAACATACTCTTCGTGTAGAAGATATTTTGCTCAATTCTCTTCTTAAATAACTCATCATTAATATCCTTATCGACAAAATCTAGGGCTGATACCTGGTATTTATAGGTTAGAGTCGCAAACTCTGATCGACTGGTGATAAAGACGATAATAGCGTAAGGATTGTGATGACGAATAAATTGGGCAACTTCAAATCCCTTTTTCTCAATTCCATGAATATCAATATCTAGAAAATAAAGCTGGTTTACTTCGTCGTTTTCGATATATTCCTTAAACTCACGGACTTTTCCTGTTGTCTTGTATGATATTGGAATATTCGATTCTTTCGAAATTTCATCCAATATTCTCTCTAGTCTCACTTGATGTTCAATAACATCTTCTAAAATTAAAACTTTCATTCAAATTCCCTCTTAAATCTAATGATTTGTCTAAATGTACTGCCTTCCATCTCTGTTTCTAAAATAATATTGTTGTACTTATCTAATAGTTCTTTTACATTATTTAATCCTACTCCACGATTTCTTCCCTTAGTAGAGAATCCTAAAGCAAATAGATCTCCTGAAGGAGTCAGCGTCATTTTACATGAATTCTGAATCACAATCACTGTTTCAGTTTCCATCTTAATAACTGCTACTTCCATCTGCTTTTTATAACTATCAGCCGATCCTTCGACAGCATTGTTCAATAAAACACTCATAATACGAACTAAATCCAACAAGTCTATTGGTAATCTAGTGATTATATCTTTTACTTCCAGTGTAAACTCTACACCATTATTTCGAGCATAGACAATTGACTGAGCAACCAAACTTCGTAAAGCTGAATCTTCTATGTTATTTAAATCAAAGTAAGTGTACTTATCTGAACGCAGTTTGTGATTTGCTTTAACCAAAACTTCATTGTAAACTCTGTCAATTTCCTGTAAATTACCACTGTCAATTGCCATCTGCATGCTGACAAGCATCCCAGCATAGTCATGTCGAAAACCACGAATTTCATTATACAGACCGACAATTTCATCTGTGTAGTTTTGTAAATGTTTCTGTTCAAATTTCTTCTGCTTCAAAGCAATCTCTTTCTCCATTTGAACTTTATGAGAATTCATTGCAAAGAAGGTCAAAAGTAACGAGATAAAAACAATAGATGATAAAATACTTCCAAAACTATTCAAATGTTTAATTGTACTTACCATATTTGAAACGAAAGATACAATATGGAGCAGTAGTAAGGCAAAAAATACTTTTTTCAAGAAAGGATAAAGGTAGTCCTTGTCAAAATAGGCTAGTTCCAAATGGAAATAATGAATGATTTTTAAAACAACAAAATAGGTCAACAACGTTACAACGGAAAAGAATGGGTAATAATATTGTAAAACAAAATTGTCTCCTGTTATAGAGGAGAAAGTTACGGACAGAAAGTTATGAGTGCTCTCATATAAAAGAGATAGTAGTAAACTTAGAAATAGTCCTCTATCCCTCTCATACTGTTTAATCCATCGAAAATAGGAATATAAGCCCAAAGGAAATAAAAATGTTGCAATTCCTAACCCATCTAAATATAGAAGATAAAAGGGAAAATCAAGTACTATTTCTATTAGTAATGTATAAGCACCAAAAACATATAATTCTTTTCTATTTATTTGACCTTTACAAATTAAATGGTAACTGTGACTAATAATTAAAAAATGAACAATAACTATCCCAAATCCAAATAAATCCATTACTCTTTCCCCTTATTTCATTACTTTTTTCTTTGTAAAATAAAATCACGGAGAAATTTTGACAGCCTAATCTCACCACCTTGAATCTTTTGCAAGTCTTTTTCCTTCAAGGCTACAAACTGTTCCAATTTAACTGTATTTTTCATAATAAAATCTCCTCAATGTTTTTTTCTTGTAAGCTAACTTACAAAAACTATTATACAAAATGGAATTTCGTTTTAGATAAAATTCTCTCAACTGTCATTTTTTTCTCCCCAAGTGTACTTTTTTAAGAAAAAAGCCGGGAAAATTCCCAGCTTTGCTACTATATTGATCCCAGCAGGATTCGAACCTGCGACCGTTCGCTTAGAAGGCGAATGCTCTATCCAGCTGAGCTATGAGACCTAATACAGCTATTCTACCAAAAATTCAATTGAAAGTCAATTTTCTATTTATGATAGGGCGAGCCCTGCTGAATCGTAAAAGCGCGATAGATTTGTTCAGCAAGGACTAGTCTCATTAACTGATGGGGCAAAGTTAAACGGCCAAAACTGACAGAAAGATTGGCTCTCTTTTTTACAGCTGATGATAATCCTAAACTCCCCCCAATAATAAAGGTAAGAGTAGAAAATCCTTTTATAGAAGCTTCTTCTAACTGCTTACTAAATTCTTCTGAGGAGAAAGTTTTCCCTTCAATGGCTAACACAATAACGAAATCACGGTCACCAACTTTTGATAAAATTCTCTGACCTTCTATTTCTAAAATCTTTTGATTTTCTGACTCACTGGCCTTATCTGGTGTTTTTTCATCTGCCAGCTCAATCATTTCAAGCTTAGCAAATCGAGAAATTCGTTTTGAATACTCTGCAATACCATCTTTTAAATACTTTTCTTTCAGTTTCCCAACTGTTACAACTTTAATTTTCATGACTCTATTCTAACATATTCTCTATTTTTTCACATCTTATTCACAAAATAAAAGGTTAATTTTAGCCGAGAAAACCACAGAATTTTGAAAGTTATCCACAATCTGTGAAAAACTTTTGTGTTTAAGTTATAATTAAGCTAGTCAGTTTATACTTTCAGTAATTTCAAACAAATGGAGGCAAATATGAAACATCTAAAAACATTTTACAAAAAATGGTTTCAATTATTAATCGTTATCGTCATTAGCTTTATTAGTGGAGCCTTGGGTAGCTTTTCAATAAACCAACTAACTCAAAAAAGTGGTGTAAGTACCTCTAACAACAATAGTACTATTACACAGACTGCCTATAAGAACGAAAATTCAACAACACAGGCTGTTAACAAAGTAAAAGATGCTGTTGTTTCTGTTATTACTTATTCGGCAAACAGACAAAATAGCGTATTTGGCAATGATGATACTGACACAGATTCTCAACAAATCTCTAGTGAAGGATCTGGGGTTATTTATAAAAAGAATGATAAAGAAGCTTATATTGTCACTAATAATCACGTTATAAATGGCGCCAGCAAAGTAGATATTCGTTTATCAGATGGAACTAAAGTGCCTGGAGAAATCGTCGGAGCGGATACTTTCTCTGATATTGCTGTCGTCAAAATCTCTTCAGAAAAAGTGACTACAGTAGCTGAATTTGGTGATTCTAGTAAGCTAACCGTAGGAGAAACTGCTATTGCCATTGGTAGCCCGTTAGGTTCTGAATACGCTAATACTGTCACTCAAGGTATCGTATCTAGTCTCAATCGAAATGTATCTTTAAAATCTGAAGATGGACAAGCCATTTCTACAAAAGCCATCCAAACTGATACTGCTATTAACCCAGGCAACTCTGGTGGCCCACTAATCAATATTCAAGGACAGGTTATCGGAATTACCTCAAGTAAAATTGCCACAAATGGAGGAACATCTGTAGAAGGTCTTGGTTTTGCAATCCCTGCAAATGATGCTATCAATATTATTGAACAGTTAGAAAAGAACGGAAAAGTGACTCGTCCAGCTTTGGGCATCCAAATGGTCAATCTCTCAAATATTAATACAAGTGATATTAGAAGACTGAATATTCCAAGCAATGTAACATCTGGTGTAGTTGTTCGTTCTGTGCAGAGCAATATGCCTGCCAATGGTCACCTTGAAAAATACGATGTTATTACAAAAGTAGATGACAAAGACATTGCTTCATCAACAGACTTACAAAGTGCTCTTTACAATCATTCTATCGGAGATACTATTAAGATAACTTACTATCGTAACGGTAAAGAAGAAACTACATCTATTAAACTTGACAAGAGTTCAGGTGATTTAGAATCTTAATTGACATCTATGTAAAGAAAGCTTTACATAAGAGAAAAGATGTGTTAGTGTAGAATCATGGAAAAATTTGAAATGATTTCTATCACAGATATACAAAAAAATCCCTATCAACCTCGAAAAGAATTTGATGGAGAAAAACTACATGAACTAGCACAGTCTATCAAAGAAAATGGGGTCATTCAACCGATTATTGTTCGTCAATCTCCTGTTATTGGTTATGAAATCCTTGCAGGAGAGAGACGCTATCGGGCTTCACTTTTAGCTGGTCTAAGGTCTATCCCAGCTGTTGTTAAACAGCTTTCAGATCAAGAGATGATGGTCCAGTCCATCATTGAAAATTTGCAAAGAGAAAATTTAAATCCAATAGAAGAAGCACGCGCCTATGAATCTCTTGTAGAGAAAGGATTTACCCATGCTGAAATTGCAGATAAAATGGGCAAGTCTCGTCCATACATCAGCAACTCTATTCGCTTGCTGTCCTTGCCAGAACAGATCCTTTCAGAAGTAGAAAGTGGTAAACTATCACAAGCCCATGCGCGTTCTCTCGTTGGGTTGAATAAGGAACAACAAGACTATTTCTTTCAACGAATTATAGAAGAAGACATTTCTGTAAGAAAGTTAGAAGCTCTTCTGACAGAGAAAAAACAAAAGAAACTGCAAAAAAATGATCATTTCATACAAAATGAAGAAGAACAGTTAAAAAAACTACTCGGATTAGATGTAGAAATCAAACTGTCTAAAAAAGACAGTGGAAAAATCATTATTTCTTTTTCAAATCAAGAAGAATACAGTAGAATTATCAACAGCCTGAAATAAGGCTGTTCTTTTATTTTTTTATCTCACAAGGTTATCCACTATTTTTTTCAATAAAAAGCTTAATAAATCAATAGTTCCTGCCTTTATCCCCAACCTGTGGATAAAACTTGATAACATTGTGGATTATTTTTCACAGCTTGTGGAAAATTCTTGCTATCTATGGTAAAATAAGTCTAGCATTAAACTTTTAAATAGTAAAGGAGGAGAAAGGATTGAAAGAAAAACAATTTTGGAATCGTATATTAGAATTTGCTCAAGAAAGACTGACTCGATCCATGTATGATTTCTATGCTATTCAAGCTGAACTCATCAAGGTAGAGGAAAATGTTGCCACTATATTTTTACCACGATCTGAAATGGAAATGGTCTGGGAAAAACAACTAAAAGATATCATTGTAGTAGCTGGTTTTGAAATTTATGATGCTGAAATAACTCCCCACTATATTTTCACTAAGCCTAAAGATACGACTATTTCACAAGTTGAAGAAGCTCCAAATTCAACTCTTTATGACTATAATCCAAAGTTAGCATCTATTCCTTATTCGGATACTGGATTAAAAGAAAAGTATACCTTTGATAATTTTATCCAAGGGGATGGGAATGTTTGGGCAGTATCAGCTGCTTTGGCTGTTTCTGAAGATTTAGCCTTGACCTATAATCCTCTTTTTATCTATGGAGGACCTGGCCTTGGTAAGACTCACTTACTCAATGCAATTGGGAATGAGATTTTGAAAAATATTCCTGATGCGCGTGTTAAGTACATTCCTGCTGAAAGCTTTATAAACGACTTTCTTGAACATCTGAGACTGGGTGAAATGGATAAGTTCAAAAAAACCTACCGTAGCCTCGATCTCTTGTTAATTGATGATATCCAATCGCTGAGTGGAAAAAAAGTTGCAACTCAAGAAGAATTTTTCAATACTTTCAATGTTCTCCATAACAATCAAAAACAAATTGTTCTGACTAGTGATCGTAGTCCTAAACACTTAGAGGGACTTGAGGAAAGGCTTGTCACGCGCTTTAGCTGGGGCTTGACGCAAAATATCACACCACCTGACTTTGAAACACGTATTGCCATTTTACAAAGCAAAACAGAGCATTTAGACTACCATTTCCAAAGTGATACCCTAGAATACCTAGCTGGCCAATTTGATTCAAACGTTCGAGAACTTGAAGGAGCAATCAACGACATCACTTTAATTGCCAGAGTGAAGAAAATTAAGGATATCACTATCGATATCGCTGCAGAAGCCATTAGAGCTCGCAAACAAGATGTTAGCCAAATGCTCGTCATCCCAATTGATAAAATCCAAAATGAAGTTGGTAACTTTTATGGTGTCAGTGTCAAAGAAATGAAGGGAAGCAGACGCCTTCAAAATATTGTGTTAGCCCGTCAAGTAGCCATGTATTTATCTAGAGAACTAACAGATAATAGTCTTCCAAAAATTGGGAAGGAATTTGGTGGAAAAGATCACACAACAGTCATACATGCCCATGCCAAAATTAAATCTTTGATTGATGAAGACGATAATTTACGTTTAGAAATTGAATCCATCAAAAAGAAAATTAAATAACTTGTGGATAACTTTTACTTTATTATCTTTTTTATCCACATTTTTTAAACAAGCCAAAAAACTTGATATGACTTGTTTAAAGTCTGTTTTCCACAGATTTCACAGACCCTATTATTACTATTATCCTTCTAATACTAAAAATAAATAAAGGAGAATCCATGATTCATTTTTCAATTAATAAAAATTTATTTCTACAAGCCTTAAATACTACTAAGAGATCTATTAGCTCTAAAAATGCCATTCCTATTTTATCAACAGTAAAAATTGACGTAACCAATGAAGGTGTTACTTTAATTGGTTCAAATGGTCAAATTTCAATTGAAAATTTTATTTCTCAAAAAAATGAAGATGCTGGTTTGTTAATTACTTCTTTAGGTTCGATCCTTCTTGAAGCTTCTTTCTTCATCAATGTGGTATCTAGTCTACCTGATGTGACTCTTGATTTTAAAGAAATTGAACAAAATCAAATTGTTTTAACCAGCGGTAAATCAGAAATTACCCTAAAAGGAAAAGATAGTGAACAATATCCACGAATCCAAGAAATTTCAGCAAGCACTCCTTTGGTTCTTGAAACAAAATTACTTAAGAAAATTATCAATGAAACAGCTTTTGCTGCAAGTACACAAGAAAGTCGTCCAATTTTAACAGGTGTTCATTTTGTATTGAGCCAACACAAAGAGTTAAAAACAGTTGCAACAGACTCTCATCGTCTAAGCCAGAAAAAATTGACTCTTGAAAAAAATAGTGATGATTTTGATGTCGTGATTCCTAGCCGTTCTCTACGCGAATTTTCAGCAGTATTTACAGACGATATTGAAACTGTAGAGATTTTCTTTGCCAACAATCAAATCCTCTTTAGAAGCGAAAATATTAGCTTCTACACACGTTTGTTAGAAGGTAACTATCCTGATACAGATCGCTTGATTCCGACAGACTTTAACACTACTATTACTTTTGATGTGGTAAACTTACGTCAGTCAATGGAGCGTGCTCGCCTTTTATCAAGTGCGACTCAAAATGGTACTGTGAAGCTTGAAATTAAAGGTGGTATTGTTAGCGCCCATGTTCATTCTCCAGAAGTTGGTAAAGTAAACGAAGAAATCGATACTGATCAGGTGACTGGTGAAGATTTGACTATTAGTTTCAACCCAACTTACTTGATTGATTCTCTTAAGGCTTTAAATAGCGAAAAGGTGACCATTAGCTTTATCTCAGCTGTTCGTCCATTTACTCTTGTGCCAGCAGACACTGATGAAGACTTCATGCAGCTCATTACACCAGTTCGTACAAATTAAGTGAAAGAGGTTGAGCCTGGCTCGCCTCTTTTATGATATAATCGAAAAAGAAAAGGAGAGTAGTATGTATCAAGTTGGAAATTTTGTTGAAATGAAAAAACCACATGCTTGCACCATCAAGTCAACAGGTAAAAAGGCCAATCGTTGGGAAATTACACGTGTAGGAGCAGATATCAAAATTAAATGTAGCAATTGTGACCATGTTGTCATGATGGGGCGCTATGATTTTGATCGAAAAATGAATAAAATTATTGACTGAAACCCCTCAGTTAGAGGGTTAGCAAGTTTTCCATTTTTGTGTTATAATATTAGGGATTGAAATGAAAACGGAGAATGAGAAAATATGGCTTTAACAGCAGGTATCGTTGGTTTGCCAAACGTTGGTAAATCAACACTATTTAATGCAATTACAAAAGCAGGAGCAGAGGCAGCAAACTACCCATTTGCGACGATTGATCCAAACGTTGGAATGGTGGAAGTTCCAGATGAACGCCTACAAAAACTAACGGAAATGATTACTCCTAAAAAGACAGTTCCAACAACATTTGAATTTACAGATATCGCAGGAATTGTAAAAGGAGCTTCAAAAGGAGAAGGGCTAGGGAATAAATTCTTGGCCAATATTCGTGAAGTAGACGCGATTGTTCACGTAGTTCGTGCTTTTGATGATGAAAATGTCATGCGCGAGCAAGGACGTGAAGATGCATTTGTGGATCCACTTGCAGATATTGATACAATTAACCTAGAGTTGATTCTTGCTGACTTAGAATCAGTCAATAAGCGTTATGCGCGTGTAGAAAAGATGGCACGTACGCAAAAAGATAAAGAATCAGTAGCAGAATTCAATGTTCTTCAAAAGATTAAACCAGTCCTTGAAGATGGAAAATCAGCTCGAACTATTGAATTTACAGATGAAGAACAAAAGGTTGTCAAAGGTCTCTTCCTTTTGACGACTAAACCAGTACTCTATGTTGCTAATGTGGACGAGGATGTGGTTTCAGAACCTGACTCTATCGACTATGTTAAACAAATTCGTGAATTCGCAGCGACAGAAAATGCTGAAGTAGTCGTTATTTCTGCGCGTGCTGAGGAAGAAATTTCTGAGTTAGACGATGAAGATAAGCAAGAGTTTCTTGAAGCACTTGGGTTGACAGAATCAGGCGTTGACAAGTTGACTCGTGCAGCTTACCATTTGCTTGGATTGGGAACTTACTTCACAGCTGGTGAAAAAGAAGTTCGCGCTTGGACCTTCAAACGTGGTATGAAGGCTCCTCAAGCAGCTGGTATTATCCACTCAGACTTTGAAAAAGGCTTTATTCGTGCAGTAACCATGTCATACGATGATTTGGTGAAATATGGATCTGAAAAGGCCGTAAAAGAAGCTGGGCGCTTGCGTGAAGAAGGTAAAGAATATATCGTTCAAGACGGAGATATCATGGAATTCCGCTTTAATGTCTAAAAATTTAATAAATAGTGTCAATTAGGTTGGAAAAAAATTCCAACCCTTTTGGCTTTTGAAAGGAAAATAAATGACCAAATTACTTGTAGGCTTGGGAAATCCAGGGGATAAATATTTTGAAACAAAACATAATGTTGGTTTTATGTTGATTGACCAACTAGCGAAGAAACAGAATGTCACTTTTACACATGATAAGATATTTCAAGCTGACCTAGCATCCTTTTTCCTAAATGGAGAAAAAATTTATCTTGTCAAACCAACGACATTTATGAATGAAAGTGGAAAAGCGGTTCATGCTTTATTGACTTATTATGGTTTGGATATTGAAGATTTACTCATCATTTACGATGACCTTGACATGGAAGTTGGAAAGATTCGCTTAAGAGCAAAGGGATCCGCAGGTGGTCATAATGGTATCAAGTCTATTATTCAACATATAGGGACTCAGACCTTTAATCGTGTTAAAATTGGAATCGGAAGACCTAAAAATGGCATATCAGTTGTTAACCATGTTTTGAGTAAGTTTGACAAGGATGATTATATTGGTATTTTACATTCTATTGACAAGGTTGACGATTCTGTAAACTACTATTTACAAGAGAAAAATTTTGAGAAAACAATGCAGAGGTATAACGGATAAATGTTAACCTTATTAGATTTATTCTCAGAAAATGATCAGATAAAAAAATGGCATCAAAATCTGACAGATAAGAAAAGACAATTAATGTTAGGCTTGTCAACTTCTACAAAAGCTTTAGCAATTGCTAGTAGTTTGAGACAGGAAGATAAGATTGTGTTATTGACGTCAACTTATGGAGAAGCAGAAGGACTTGTTAGTGATCTTATATCTATCTTGGGTGAGGAACTTGTCTATCCATTTTTGGTAGATGACTCCCCTATGGTCGAGTTTTTGATGTCTTCACAAGAAAAAATCATTTCACGGGTTGAAGCCCTGCGTTTTTTGACTGATTCATCTAAGAAAGGGATTTTAGTTTGTAATATTGCAGCAAGTCGATTGATTTTACCGTCTCCAAATGTATTCAAAGATAGTATTATAAAAATCTCAGTTGGTGAAGAATATGACCAACACGCACTTATCCATCAGTTGAAAGAGATAGGCTATCGAAAAGTTACACAAGTACAAACTCAAGGCGAATTTAGTCTTCGAGGAGATATTTTAGATATTTTTGAAATATCTCAGTTAGAACCTTGCCGAATTGAGTTTTTTGGTGATGAAATTGATGGTATCAGGTCATTTGAGGTCGAAACACAATTATCGAAAGAAAATCAGACAGAACTCACTATCTTTCCAGCTAGTGATATGCTTTTGAGAGAAAAGGATTATCAACGAGGACAGTTAGCTTTAGAAAAACAAATTTCAAAAACGTTATCACCTATTTTAAAATCATACTTAGAAGAAATTCTTTCAAGTTTTCATCACAAACAAGTACATTCAGATAGTCGAAAGTTTTTGTCCTTATGTTACGATAAAACATGGACTATCTTTGATTATATTGAAAAAGATACACCTGTATTCTTTGATGATTATCAGAAATTGATGAATCAGTATGAAGTATTTGAAAGAGAGTTAGCGCAATACTTTACAGAAGAATTACAGAACAGTAAAGTATTTTCTGAGATGCAGTATTTTGCTGATACAGAGCAAATCTATAAAAAACAGAGTCCGGTTACCTTTTTCTCTAATCTGCAAAAGGGGTTAGGAAATCTCAAGTTTGACCAAATTTATCAATTTAATCAATATCCTATGCAAGAATTTTTCAATCAATTTTCTTTTCTAAAAGATGAAATTGAGAGATACAAAAAAATGGATTATACTATTATCCTGCAGTCTAGCAATTCAATGGGAAGTAAAACATTGGAGGATGTTTTAGAGGAATATCAGATTAAATTGGATTCCAGAGATAAGTCAAGTATCTGTAAAGAATCTGTAAACTTAATCGAGGGTAATCTCAGACATGGTTTTCATTTTGTTGATGAAAAGGTTTTATTGATAACTGAACATGAGATTTTTCAAAAGAAATTGAAACGTCGTTTTCGAAGACAACATGTTTCGAATGCAGAGAGATTAAAAGATTACAATGAACTTGAAAAAGGGGACTACGTTGTCCATCATATCCATGGGATTGGGCAATATCTAGGGATTGAAACAATTGAAATCAAAGGGATTCACCGTGATTATGTTAGTGTTCAATACCAAAACGGGGATCAAATCTCTATCCCAGTGGAACAGATTCATCTACTTTCCAAATACGTTTCAAGTGACGGTAAAGCACCTAAACTCAATAAATTAAATGATGGTCATTTCAAAAAGGCCAAGCAAAAAGTTAAGAACCAGGTAGAGGATATAGCTGACGATTTAATTAAACTTTATTCTGAGCGTAGTCAGTTGAAGGGTTTTGCTTTTTCAGCTGATGATGAGGATCAACATGCTTTTGATGATGCCTTCCCTTATGTTGAAACGGATGATCAACTTCGTAGTGTTGAGGAAATCAAGAGAGATATGCAGGCTTCTCAGCCAATGGATCGACTTTTAGTTGGGGATGTTGGTTTTGGAAAGACTGAAGTTGCTATGCGCGCAGCCTTTAAGGCAGTCAATGATCACAAACAGGTTGTCGTTCTAGTTCCGACAACGGTTTTAGCGCAACAGCACTATACGAATTTTAAGGAACGATTCCAAAATTTTGCAGTTAATATTGATGTATTGAGTCGCTTTAGAAGTAAAAAAGAGCAGACTGAAACACTTGAAAAATTGAAAAAGGGTCAAGTTGATATTTTAATTGGAACACATCGTGTTTTGTCAAAAGATGTTGTGTTTGCTGATTTGGGCTTGATGATTATTGATGAGGAACAGCGATTTGGTGTCAAGCATAAGGAAACCTTGAAAGAATTGAAAAAACAAGTAGATGTCCTGACCTTGACAGCAACGCCAATTCCTCGTACCCTTCACATGTCTATGCTGGGAATCAGAGATTTGTCTGTTATTGAAACTCCGCCGACTAATCGTTATCCAGTGCAAACCTATGTCTTAGAAAAGAATGATAGTGTGATTCGTGATGCTGTATTGCGTGAAATGGAGCGTGGAGGTCAAGTTTACTATCTTTACAATAAAGTTGACACAATTGATCAGAAGGTTTCAGAATTACAGGAGTTGATTCCAGAGGCTTCTATTGGTTATGTTCATGGGCAAATGAGTGAGATTCAGTTAGAAAATACTCTACTAGATTTCATTGAAGGTCAGTATGATATCTTGGTGACAACTACCATTATTGAGACAGGGGTGGACATTCCAAATGCCAATACTTTATTTATTGAAAATGCGGATCATATGGGCTTGTCAACCTTGTATCAGTTAAGAGGAAGAGTCGGTCGTAGTAATCGTATTGCTTATGCCTATCTCATGTATCGTCCAGAAAAATCAATCAGTGAAGTCTCCGAGAAGAGATTAGAAGCGATTAAAGGATTTACAGAATTGGGCTCTGGATTTAAGATTGCAATGCGAGATCTTTCGATTCGTGGAGCAGGAAATCTTTTAGGCAAGTCTCAGTCTGGTTTCATCGATTCTGTTGGTTTTGAATTGTATTCGCAGTTACTAGAGGAAGCTATTGCTAAACGACATGGTAATGGGAACACAAGAACAAAAGGGAATGCTGAGTTGATTTTACAAATTGATGCCTATCTTCCTGATACTTATATTTCAGACCAACGACATAAGATTGAAATTTACAAGAAAATTCGTCAAATTGACAACCGTGTCAATTATGAAGAGTTACAAGAAGAGTTGATGGACCGTTTTGGAGAATACCCAGACGTGGTAGCCTATCTTTTAGAGATTGGTTTGGTCAAGTCATATTTGGACAAGGTCTTTGTTCAACGTGTGGAAAGAAAAGAAAATAAGATTACAGTTCAATTTGAAAAAATTACTCAGCGACTGTTCTTGGCTCAAGATTATTTTAAAGCTTTATCCGCAACGAACTTAAAAGCAGCAATAGCTGAGAATAAAGGATTAATGGAAGTCGTATTCGATGTTCGAAACAAGAAGGACTATGAAATTTTAGAAGGTCTGCTGATTTTTGGAGAAAGTTTATTAGAGATAAAAGAGTTGAAAGACGGTAATTCCCTATAACATTTTTCTTCTATAAAAGAGATAAAAATGGTACAATAATAATTTGAGGTAATAAAAATGAGATTAGACAAATATTTAAAAGTATCACGAATTATCAAGCGTCGTACAGTTGCAAAGGAAGTAGCAGATAAAGGTAGAATAAAGGTAAATGGAATTTTGGCTAAAAGTTCAACAGATTTGAAAGTTGATGACCAAGTTGAAATTCGTTTTGGCAATAAGTTGCTACTTGTAAAAGTACTGGAGATGAAAGATAGTACAAAAAAAGAAGATGCAGCAGGTATGTATGAAATTATCAGTGAAACACGGGTAGAAGAAAATGTCTAAGAATATTGTACAATTGAATAATTCTTTTATTCAAAATGAGCACCAACGTCGTCGCTATCTGATGAAGGAACGACAAAAACGTAATCGTTTCATGGGTTGGGTTCTGATTTTGATGATTTTGTTGTTCATTTTACCAACTTATAACCTTGCTCAAAGCTATCACCAATTACTCCAAAGACGTCAACAGTTATCAGACTTGCAAACTCAGTATCAAACATTGAGTGAGGAAAAGGAGAAAGAGACAGCTTTTGCTACAAAGTTGAAAGATGAAGATTACGCTGCTAAATACATGCGTGCAAAATATTATTATTCTAAGAATCGGGAAGCTGTTTATACGATTCCTGACTTGCTCCCAAGGTGATGAAATGGAAAAATTATTAGATGTAATAGAGCAATTTTTGAGTCTATCGGATGAAAAGCTGGAAGAGTTGGCTAATAAAAATCAATTATTGCGTTTACAAGAAGAAAAGGAAAGGAAGAATGCGTAAATTCTTAATTATTTTGTTGCTACCAAGTTTTTTGACAGTTTCAAAAGTAGTTAGCACAGAAAAAGAAGTTGTATATACTTCGAAAGAAATTTATTACCTTTCACAATCTGACTTTGGTATTTATTTTAGAGAAAAATTAAGTTCTCCCATGGTTTATGGAGAAGTTCCTGTTTATGCGAATGAAGATTTAGTAGTGGAATCTGGAAAATTGACTCCAAAAACAAGTTTTCAAATAACCGAGTGGCGTTTAAATAAACAAGGAATTCCAGTATTTAAGTTATCCAACCAGCAATTTATTGCTGCAGACAAACGATTTTTATATAATCAGTCAGAGGTAACTCCAACAATAAAAAAAGTATGGTTAGAATCTGATTTTAAACTGTACAATAGTCCTTATGACTTAAAAGAAGTGAAATCATCCTTATCAGCTTATTCGCAAGTATCAATCGACAAGACCATGTTTGTAGAAGGAAGAGAATTTTTACATATTGATCAGGCTGGATGGGTAGCTAAAGAATCAACTTCTGAAGAAGATAATCGGATGAGTAAAGTTCAAGAAATGTTATCTGAAAAATATCAGAAAGATTCTTTCTCTATTTATGTTAAGCAACTAACTACTGGAAAAGAAGCTGGTATCAATCAAGATGAAAAGATGTATGCAGCTAGTGTTTTGAAACTCCCTTATCTCTATTATGCGCAAGAAAAAATAAATGAGGGTCTTTATCAGTTAGATACGACTGTAAAATATGTATCTGCAGTCAATGATTTTCCAGGTTCCTATAAACCAGAGGGAAGTGGCAGTCTTCCTAAAAAAGAGGATAATAAAGAATATTCTTTAAAGGATTTAATTACGAAAGTATCAAAAGAATCTGATAATGTAGCTCATAATATATTGGGTTATTACATTTCAAACCAATCTGATGCCACATTCAAATCCAAGATGTCTGTCATTACGGGAGATGATTGGGATCCAAAAGAAAAATTGATTTCTTCCAAGATGGCTGGGAAGGTTATGGAAGCCATTTATAATCAAAATGGATTTGTGCTAGAGTCTTTGAATAAAACAGATTTTGATAATCAGCGAATTGCCAAAGGTGTTTCTGTGAAGGTAGCTCATAAAATTGGGGATGCGGACGAATTTAAGCATGATACGGGTGTTGTCTACGCAGATTCTCCATTTATTCTTTCTATTTTCACTAAGAATTCTGATTATGATACAATTTCTCAGATATCCAAGGATGTTTATGAGGTTCTAAAATGAGGGAACAAGATTTTTTAAATCATTTTCTCAAGAAGGGATATTTCAAAAAGCATACTAAGGTGGTGCTAGCTCTTTCTGGTGGGTTAGATTCTATGTTTCTATTTAAGGTATTATCTACTTATCAAAAAGAGTTAGAAATTGAATTGATTCTAGCTCATGTGAATCATAAGCAGAGAGTAGAATCAGATTGGGAAGAACAGGAATTAAGGAAGTTGGCTGCTGAAGCAGAGCTTCCTATTTATATCAGCGATTTTTCAGGAGAATTTTCAGAAGCGCGTGCTCGACATTTTCGTTATGATTTTTTTCAAGAGATCATGAAAAAGACAGGTGCGACAGCCTTAGTCACTGCCCACCATGCTGATGATCAGGTGGAAACGATTTTGATGCGTTTGATTCGAGGAACTCGCTTGCGCTATCTATCAGGAATTAAGGAGAAGCAAGTAGTCGGAGAGATAAAAATCATTCGGCCCTTCTTGCATTTTCAGAAAAAAGACTTTCCACCAATTTTTCACTTTGAAGATACATCAAATAAGGAAAATCATTATTTTCGCAATCGTATTCGAAATTCTTATTTACCAGAATTAGAAAAAGAAAATCCTCGATTTAGAGATGCAATCTTAAGTATCGGCAATGAAATTTTAGATTATGATTTGGCAATAGCTGAATTATCAAAGAATATTGATGTGGAAAATTTAGAGCAGTTATTGTCTTACTCTGAGTCTACACAAAGAGTTTTACTTCAAACTTATCTGAATCGTTTTCCAGATTTGAATCTTACAAAAGCTCAGTTTGAAGAAGTTAGACAAATTTTAAAAACTAAAAGCCAGTATCGTCATCCGCTTAAAAATGGTTATGAATTAGTAAAAGAGTATCAACAGTTTCAGATTTGTAAAATCAGTCCGCAGGCTGATGAAAAGGAAGATGAACTTGTGTTACACTATCAAAATCATGTATCTTACCAAGGTTATTTATTTTCCTTTGGACTTCCATTAGAAGGTGAATCAATTCAGCGAATACCTGTTTCACGCGAAACATCCATACACATTCGTCATCGAAAACCAGGAGATGTTTTGATTCAAAATGGACATAGAAAAAAACTCAGACGTCTATTTATCGATTTGAAAATCCCTATGGAAAAGCGAAAATCTGCTCTGATTATTGAGCAATTTGGTGAAATTGTTTCAATTTTGGGAATTGCGACCAGTAATTTGAGTAAAAACACGAAAAATGATATAATGAACACTGTACTTTATATAGAAAAAATAGATAGGTAAAAAAATGTTAGAAAACGATATTAAAAAAATCCTCGTTTCACACGATGAAATTACAGAAGCTGCTAAAAAATTAGGTGCTCAACTCACTAAAGACTATGCAGGAAAAAATCCAATTTTAGTTGGGATTTTAAAAGGATCTATTCCTTTTATGGCTGAATTGGTCAAACATATCGACACACATATTGAAATGGACTTCATGATGGTTTCTAGCTACCATGGTGGAACAGAAAGTAGCGGTGTGATCAATATTAAGCAAGATGTAACTCAAGACATCAAAGGAAGACATGTTTTATTTGTAGAAGATATCATTGATACAGGTCAAACTTTGAAGAATTTGCGAGATATGTTTATTGCAAGAGATGCGGCTTCTGTTAAGATTGCAACCTTATTGGATAAACCAGAGGGACGTGTTGTAGAAATTGAGGCAGACTATACTTGCTTTACTATCCCAAATGAGTTTGTAGTAGGTTATGGTTTAGACTACAAAGAAAACTATCGTAACCTTCCTTATGTTGGAGTATTGAAAGAAGAAGTATATTCAAATTAGAAAGAACAATTTTTAATGAAAAAACAAAATAATGGTTTAATTAAAAATCCTTTTCTATGGTTATTACTTATTTTTTTCCTAGTTACAGCTTATCAGTATTTTAGTACAGGTAGTGTTGCAGGGAAAAGTGAGCAAATTAATTATACAGAATTGGTAAAAGAAATTACCGATGACAATGTAAAAGAATTAACTTACCAACCAAATGGTAGTGTTATCGAAGTTTCGGGTGTCTATAAAAATCCTAAAACGAGTAAAGAAGAAACAGGTATCCAGTTCTTTTCTCCTTCTGCTACAACAGTAGAGAAATTTTCAAGTATTATTCTTCCTTCAGATACTACCGTATCAGAATTGCAAAAACTTGCTTCTGACCATAAAGCGGAAGTAACTGTTAAGCATGAAAGTTCAAGTGGTATGTGGATTAATATTCTTGTATCCATTGTGCCATTCGGTATTCTTTTCTTCTTCCTATTTTCTATGATGGGAAATATGGGAGGAAATAATAGCCGTAACCCGATGAGTTTTGGACGTAGTAAGGCTAAAGCTGCAAATAAAGAAGATATTAAAGTAAGATTTTCAGATGTTGCTGGAGCTGAGGAAGAAAAACAAGAACTAGTTGAAGTTGTTGAATTTTTAAAAGATCCAAAACGATTTACAAAACTTGGAGCCCGTATTCCAGCAGGTGTCCTTCTAGAGGGACCTCCGGGAACAGGTAAGACGTTACTTGCTAAGGCAGTCGCCGGAGAAGCAGGTGTTCCATTCTTTAGTATCTCAGGTTCTGACTTTGTAGAAATGTTTGTCGGAGTTGGAGCTAGTCGTGTTCGTTCTCTTTTTGAAGATGCCAAAAAAGCAGCACCAGCTATTATCTTTATCGATGAAATTGATGCTGTTGGACGTCAACGTGGAGTCGGTCTTGGCGGAGGTAATGACGAACGTGAACAAACCTTAAACCAACTTTTGATTGAGATGGACGGTTTTGAGGGAAATGAAGGGATTATTGTTATCGCTGCGACAAACCGTTCAGATGTACTTGACCCTGCCCTTTTGCGTCCAGGACGTTTTGATAGAAAAGTATTGGTTGGCCGTCCTGATGTTAAAGGTCGCGAAGCAATCTTGAAAGTTCATGCTAAGAACAAGCCTTTAGCAGAAGATGTTGATTTGAAATTAGTGGCCCAACAAACTCCAGGTTTTGTTGGTGCTGATTTAGAGAATGTCTTAAATGAAGCGGCTTTAGTTGCTGCTCGTCGCAATAAATCGATAATTGATGCCTCAGATATTGATGAAGCAGAAGATAGAGTTATTGCTGGACCTTCTAAGAAAGATAAGACAGTTTCACAAAGAGAACGTGAATTGGTTGCCTACCATGAGGCAGGACATACCATTGTTGGTCTAGTCTTGTCGAATGCCCGCGTTGTCCATAAGGTTACAATTGTACCACGTGGCCGTGCAGGTGGTTACATGATTGCACTTCCTAAGGAAGACCAAATGCTTCTATCTAAAGAAGATATGAAAGAGCAATTGGCTGGTTTAATGGGTGGACGTGTAGCTGAAGAAATTATCTTTAATGTCCAAACTACAGGAGCTTCAAACGACTTTGAACAGGCGACACAAATGGCGCGTGCAATGGTTACAGAGTACGGTATGAGTGAAAAACTTGGCCCAGTACAATATGAAGGAAACCATGCTATGTTTGGTGCACAGAGTCCTCAAAAATCAATTTCAGAACAAACAGCTTATGAAATTGACGAAGAAGTTCGTTCATTATTAAATGAAGCACGAAATAAAGCTGCTGAAATTATTCAGTCAAATCGTGAAACTCACAAGTTGATTGCAGAAGCATTATTGAAATACGAAACATTGGATAGTACACAAATTAAAGCTCTTTATGAAACAGGAAAGATGCCTGAAACAGTCGAAGAGGAATCTCATGCACTATCCTATGATGAAGTAAAGTCAAAAATTAATGACGAAAAGTAACCCAAAGAGAGGCAAGACCTCTCTTTTTTGTGCAGTTTAGACGGTGTAGGGAACAGAATGGGGGAAATGGGACAAAAGTGTTTCTGAATCTGTTAGACTGTATCTAGAAAGGGGGACGTTATGTTTAAAGAATTATATGAAGAAGTCCAGGGGATTGTATATAAGTGTAGAAATGAATATTACCTTCATTTATGGGATCTATCGGATTGGGACCAAGAGGGGATGATTTGCTTACATGAATTGATTAGTAGAGAAGAAGAGCTGGCAGAAGATACTCCTCGTTTACGTAAATACTTCAAAACTAAATTCCGTAATCGAATTTTAGACCATATCCGTAAACAAGAAAGCCAGAAGCGTAGATATGATAAAGAACCTTATGAAGAAGTAGGTGAGATTAGTCATCGTATAAGCGAGGGAGGTCTGTGGCTAGATGATTATTATCTCTTTCATGAGACACTAAGAGATTATAGAAGCAAACAAAGTAAAGATAAACAAGAAGAGTTAGAACGCGTCTTAAGACATGAACGCTTCCGAGGGCGTCAAAGAGTATTAAGAGACTTACGTATTGTATTTAAGGAGTTTGATATCCGTACTCGGTAAGAAGCTATGTAAAAAAAATGAAAAAAGTTTTAAAAAAGTGTTGACAAAGTTTGAAAAGCCAGTATAATAGTAAGAGTTGAAAATAACAGCTCAGGTCCGTTGGTCAAGGGGTTAAGACACCGCCTTTTCACGGCGGTAACACGGGTTCGAATCCCGTACGGACTATGGTA
>NZ_CAMHZX010000008.1:0-45464 GCF_946190285.1 Streptococcus mitis
TTTCTACACTTATATACAATCCCCTGGACTTCTTCATATAATTCTTTAAACATAACGTCCCCCTTTCTAGATACAGTTTAACAGATTCAGAAACACTTTTGTCCCATTTCCTCCATTCTGTTCTCTACACCGTCTCAACTGCACAAAAAAGAGAGGTCTTGCCTCTCTCAGGGTTATAATTCTGCAATTTGGTTTAGGTTTACTTCTGCAACTGTGTCATTACCAAACATAGAGATAATCATCTTCACTTTATTGTTATCAATCTCTGTAATCTTACCAGTATAATCTGCAAAAGCACCATCAATGATACGTACAGTTTGACCAACTTCAACATCGATATCAAACTCTTGCACAGTTTGTCCCATAGAAACCAAGATATCACGGATTTCTTGTTCCAATAATGGAGTTGGTTTTGATCTATTTCCGTGAGATCCGACGAATCCTGTAACGTTTGGTGTGTTTCGAACAACAAACCAAGCTTCATCTGTCATCACCATTTCCACAAGAACATAACCTGGAAAGCGATTCTCTTCTACTTCTTTTCTCTTTCCATTTTTTTCAACTTGCACTGTTTGTGTTGGAATTTCAACACGTAAAATATTATCCAACATATTGTAGGTTTGTGCACGTTGTAATAGATTTTCTTTTACCTTATTTTCATAACCAGAATAGGTTTGTAAGACAAACCATCCTTTATCAAAACTATCCATGATACTTCCTTTCATAAATAGAAGATTTTTAGTGTGAATAACTCCACAGATCTTCTAAAAAATGTTAATAAATCGAATCAAACCTGAAACAATCAACTGGTCAAAAATGTAAATAATTACTACAAAGAAAGCTGTGTATTCCATGATAGAACGAAAATCTCTCCAGCTTTCCTTGCGAGTTGGCCATGTTGTGTCTTTAAGAAGTCTAAAAATATCTCCAATAAAACGCATCGCTCTCTCCTATCTCGTTTCTCTGTGTGTAGTGTACTTACCACAATGTTTACAAAATTTATTTACTTCTAGTCGTGTTGGCTTGGGGTTTCCGCTGATCTTGATTGAATAGTTTCTCGAACCACAAACCGCACAAGCTAGGCTTGCTTTTTTTAGTGCCATAACGCCTCCATCTTATCTATTATAACAAGAAAGATAGGCTTTGACAAGCATCTTAACGAAATAGATTGACTACCGAATCCCATATCGTTTGAGCCTTTTCCTTAATTTTAGCATCCGAGATAGCACGACTGGCCTCATCTACCAGATTTTGCGCACGACTTCTAATATCAGAAAGGGTATCATCCGTCTGATTCGTTTCATTACTCTGCACTTGATTTCTTGTATTGGCTGGTGCAATTCCATTTTGCTTATACGCATTTTCAACTGTAAAGGTACTTCCTGGCGTATAAGGTAAAATGGTATTTGCAATATTTCTAAAGACATGGGCTGCACCGTTTGAAGTAGATCCTGCTAGATAGTGATTTTCATCAGTGGTCGGAAAACCAAGCCAGTGACTAATCACTACATCCGGGGTATAGCCAATTACCCACTGGTCACTTGTGTATTCAGGATTGAAAACAGCTTCAGTTGTTCCAGTTTTCCCTGCCATGACATAGTCTGCAGGCGACGAACTAATACCTGTTCCGTTGGTGAATGTTCCTAACATCATACTAGTCATCTTGTCAGCTACAGACTTATCAATCACTCGTTTTTGTGAATTTTTATGACTCGCAATAACCTGACCACTAGCATTTTCAATTCTACTAATAAAATGAGCTTCAGGCATTAAACCTTCATTTGCAAAGGCAGCATATGCTTGAGCCATTTGCAGAGGATTGGTTTCGACACCACTTCCCAAGGCGACACCAAGAACACGGTCGACCTTTTCCATGTTGAGTCCGAATTTTTCGCCCGCCTCAAAAGCCTTGTCGACGCCCAAATCATTAACAGTGGCAACAGCAGGCAGATTAAGCGATTCTGCCAAGGCTTGATACATAGGAACTTCTCGACTCGTTTTGATCCCTGCATAGTTATCAACCTTATAGCTATCATACTGCATGGTATGGTTATCCAACTGCTTATTCAAAGCCCAGCCTGCTTCAACTGCTGGTGTATAAACAACTAAAGGCTTAATTGTAGAGCCAGGGCTACGTTTTGATTGGGTTGCATAGTTGAAATTCCGGAATCCAGTTTTATCATTGTCAGCAACTTGACCGACAACTCCACGAACTCCTCCTGTTTTCGGTTCGAGAGCCACACTTCCTGATTGTGCAAATGTTCCATCCTCTGCTCTAGGAAATAGAGCTGTATTTTCATAGACAACCTGCATATTTGCTTGATAGTTTTGGTCAAGCTCTGTATAAATGCGGTAGCCATTATTGACAATTTCTTCCTCTGTTAGATTATACTTGGAAACAGCTTCATTAACAACCGCATCAAAGTAAGAAGGATAGCGGTAATCTGAGATTTTTCCTTCATACTTATCGTGCAATTGCGAAGTCATATCAACTTCTTCTGCTTCGGTTTCTTGGTTTTTATCAATGTAACCCGCTGCAAGCATATTCTGCAAAACAGTATCGCGACGATTGGTAGAATCTTCTACAGAATTCAAAGGATTATACAGTTCCGGCCCCTTTAGCATTCCTGCCAGAGTCGCAGCTTGATCCAGACTCACTTCTGATGCAGAAACTCCAAAGTATTTCTTACTCGCATCTTCTACACCCCACACACCATTTCCAAAATAAGCGTTGTTAAGGTACATGGTTAGAATTTGATCCTTACTATATTTTTTTGTTAATTCTAAGGCAAGGAAAAATTCTTTCGCTTTTCTCTCAACAGTTTGATCCTGTGACAAATAAGCGTTTTTAGCTAGCTGTTGGGTAATAGTAGATCCACCACCTGAACGGCCAGCTGTTACAATAGCCAAGAAGAAACGACCATAGTTAATCCCGTCATTTTTATAGAAAGAACGGTCTTCTGTCGCAATAACGGCATTCTGCAAATTTTTACTGATATCAGTCAGTTCAACATAGGTTCCTTTTTGACCAGATAAGGCACCAGCCTCCTTTTCTTCACGGTCAAAAATGAGAGTCCGAGTTTTCAAGGCGTTTTGCAAATCGTTAACATTAGTTGACTTGGCTACCGCAAACAAATAGGTTCCAACTAGCAAGCCTGCACTCAAACCTAGTATAAGAACAATCTTTGTTAGATGATAGTGACGCCAGAATTTTCGAATTGGACCTACTTGGGCTAATTTTTTTCGATCACTACGAGAGCGACGTAAGCTAGTAGAATCAGAGTCCTCTAGTTCACTTGTTTCTTTTTTAAAAAGAGAAAGAAATTTCTCAAATAATTTATCTAATTTCATGCGTTTATTTTATCATCTTCATCATAGGAAGACAAGAATTTAGCTATTTCCTATCCAAATAGGGCTTTTTTTGTTACAATATCTGTATGAAATTCACATTTACATTACCAGACTCTCTACCTCAAATGACGGTAAAGCAATTACTTGAGGAACAACTCCTCATCCCTAGAAAAATCCGTCATTTTTTGAGAATCAAGAAACACATTTTGATTAATCAGCGAGAAGTTCGCTGGAACGAGGTGGTGAATCCTGGAGATATTTGCCAGTTAACTTTTGATAAGGAAGATTATCCCAAAAAAGAAATCCCTTGGGGCAATCCTGACCTCGTTCAAGAGGTTTATCAAGATCAACACTTGATTATTGTCAACAAACCAGAGGGGATGAAAACGCATGGTAATCAGCCAAATGAAATCGCCCTTCTTAACCATGTCAGTGCCTATGTTGGCCAAACCTGTTATGTCGTTCATCGTCTGGACATGGAAACCAGTGGTTTGGTTCTCTTTGCCAAAAATCCTTTTATCCTGCCTATTCTCAATCGCTTATTGGAGAAAAAAGAGATTTCTCGGGAATATTGGGCACAGATCGACGGACATATCAACGGCAAAGAAGTTGTTTTCAAAGATAAAATCGGACGTGATCGCCATGATCGCAGAAAACGAGTAGTTGATACAAAAAATGGCCAATATGCCGAAACGCATGTAAGCAGATTAAAGCAATTCCCAGACAAAACTTCCTTGGTTCGTTGCAAACTAAAGACAGGTCGAACACATCAAATTCGTGTGCACCTTTCGCATCATAACTTCCCGATCCTGGGTGATCCTCTCTATAATAGTAAATCAAAGACAAGTCGTCTTATGCTCCACGCCTTTCGACTTTCCTTTACCCATCCACTTACTTTAGAAAAATTAAGTTTCACTACCCTTTCAGATACCTTTGAAAAAGAATTAAAAAAGAATGGATGATTGTCGTGTCATCCATTCTTCTATATAAATAAGAAAAGCAAGACCAAGAGGCCTTGCTTTTTATCGACTCAAGAATTATTTAGCAATTTTTGCGAAGTATTCAAGAGTACGAACAAGTTGTGCAGTGTATGACATTTCGTTGTCGTACCATGATACAACTTTAACCAATTGTTTACCGTCAACGTCAAGAACTTTAGTTTGAGTTGCGTCAAACAATGAACCGTAAGACATACCTACGATATCTGAAGATACGATTGGATCTTCTGTGTAACCGTATGATTCGTTTGAAGCTGCTTTCATAGCTGCGTTCACTTCATCAACAGTAACGTTCTTTTCAAGAACAGCTACCAATTCAGTAACTGATCCAGTTGGAGTTGGAACGCGTTGTGCAGATCCGTCAAGTTTACCGTTCAATTCTGGAATTACAAGACCGATAGCTTTTGCAGCACCAGTTGAGTTAGGAACGATGTTTGCAGCACCAGCGCGAGCACGGCGAAGGTCACCACCACGGTGTGGTCCGTCAAGGATCATTTGGTCACCAGTGTAAGCGTGGATAGTAGTCATCAATCCTTCAACAACACCAAAGTTGTCTTGAAGAGCTTTAGCCATTGGAGCCAAACAGTTTGTAGTACATGAAGCACCTGAGATAACTGTTTCAGTACCATCAAGAACGTCATGGTTAGTGTTGAATACAACTGTTTTAACGTCGTTTCCACCAGGAGCAGTGATAACAACTTTCTTAGCACCACCAGCGTGCAAGTGTTTTTCAGCAGCTGCTTTCTTAGCAAAGAAACCAGTAGCTTCAAGAACGATTTCTACACCGTCGTTAGCCCAGTCGATTTGTTCTGGATCACGTTCAGCAGAAACTTTGATGAATTTACCGTTAACTTCGAATCCACCTTCTTTAACTTCAACAGTACCGTCGAAACGACCTTGAGTTGTGTCGTATTTCAACAAGTGTGCAAGCATAACTGGATCTGTAAGGTCGTTGATGCGTGTAACTTCAACACCTTCTACGTTTTGGATACGACGGAAAGCAAGACGACCGATACGTCCGAAACCGTTAATACCAACTTTAACTACCATTAGTGATTTCCTCCTTATGAAAATCATGAAATTTTTATTGTGAAAAGAGTAACTTGAATCACTACAAATCACCTTTCAACAAACCTATTATATAACTATTTAAGTTTAATTGCAAGTACGGGCGTTGTTTTTTGTCTATACCCCACTTATTTTTCTTTCTCCTTTAAAAGCCTATACTGCTGTCTTTCTTTGTCTACCTAATCATTTCCCACTTTTCTTTTCAGATGAAAATTGAAAATAGAAAAGATAAAAATTATTTTCAATCTTCCAATTTTACAAAAAAGAGACAGGAAATTCCTGCCTCTAGGCTGATAACAATTATTTACGGCGTCCTGGTCTTTCTTTGTAACCATAGTAAGAATCTTCGATGATTTCTTGCATATGGTCAACCATTGGAAGGCGTGGGTTAGCAGGTGAACATTGGTCTTCGTAAGCAAGGAAGGCCAATTCACGTGAATGTTCTTTCCATTCTTTTTCATCAATTCCTTGTGCTTTGAAGTTCATTTGGATACCTACGCGCTCACCAAGTTCGTAGACAGCTTTTGCGTAAGATTCCACACCTTCTTCTGGAGTAGAAGCTGGAAGTCCAAGCATGCGTGCGATATCTTGGTATTTTTCATCTGCACGGTAGTAGTTGTACTTAGGCCATGTTGCTGTCTTAGCTGGACGTGTACCGTTGTAGCGGATGACGTATGGAAGCAAGATAGCATTAGTACGACCGTGGATTGTGTGGAATTGCGCACCAATCTTATGGGCCATTGAGTGAGAAATACCTAAGAAGGCATTGGCAAAGGCCATACCAGCGATTGTTGAAGCGTTATGCATTTTCTCACGTGAGTGGAAGTCTGCATTCTTAACTGAGCTTTCAAGGTTTTCAAATACAAGTTTAATCGCTTGAAGTGCAAGACCATCAGTGTAGTCGCTAGCCATTTGTGATACGTAAGCTTCAGTCGCGTGGGTCAATACGTCCATACCAGTGTCCGCAGCAACAAATCCAGGAACTGTCAATACCAAGGCAGGGTCTACGATTGCCACAGTTGGTGTCAATGAGTAGTCCGCGATTGGGTATTTACGGTTGTTTGCTTTATCAGAGATAACGGCAAATGGTGTTACTTCAGATCCTGTACCAGATGTTGTTGGGATTGCGATGAATTTAGTCTTCTTACCAAGCAATGGGAATTTGAAGGCACGTTTACGGATATCCATGAATTTTTGAACAAGGTCTCGGAAGTCTACTTCTGGTTGTTCGTAGAAGAGCCACATTACTTTAGCAGCATCCATTGGAGATCCACCACCAAGAGCGATGATTGTATCTGGTTTGAAGGCACGCATAATCTCAGTACCACGGTTTACAGTTGTGATATCTGGATCTGGTTCTACATCAGCAAAGATTTGGTAAACAACCTTATTGCGACGAAGGTCAAGTTGTTCGATGATACGATCAAGGAAACCAAGCTCTACCATGGCATGGTCAGTAACGATCATGACACGTTCAACGTCACGACATTTTTGAAGGTATTGAATTGAATCACGTTCAAAGTATGTTTTTGAAGGAAGTTTCATCCATTGCATGTTATTTCTCCGTCTTCCGACTTTTTTGATATTCAAGAGGTTAATGGCACTAACGTTATCCCCAACTGAGTTGCGTCCGTAAGAACCACATCCAAGTGTCAATGATGGCAAGAAGGCATTGTAAACGTCCCCGATACCACCGAAAGTAGAAGGTGAGTTACAGATAACACGAATAGCTTTAACAGCTTTACCAAATTCTTTAGTCAATTCTTCATCAGCTGTGTGGATGGCTGCTGAGTGGCCAAGACCGTTAAATTCAACCATTTGACGAGCCTTAGTAATACCATCTTCACGGCTTTCAGATTTCAAAACTGCGATAACTGGTGACAATTTTTCACGAGTCAATGGCTCGTTTTCACCAACTTCTTTACATTCAGCAGCAAGAATGTTTGTTCCTTCTGGAACTGTAAATCCTGCTTGTTCTGCAATCCAAGTTGCTGGTTTACCAACAATGTCAGCGTTCAATTTCGCACCAGCACAGTTTTTGCTGTTTGCTTTCACGCCGAAGCAGAATTCTTCAAGAAGTGCTTTTTCTTTTTTGTTTACAAAGTAAGTGTGATATGATTTGAACTCTGCTACAAATTCATCGTAAATTTCTTTGTCAATGATAACCGCTTGCTCTGAGGCACAAACCATACCGTTGTCAAATGATTTAGACATGACGATATCGTGTGCAGCTTGGCGAATGTTTGCTGATTTTTCAACATAAGCTGGAACGTTTCCGGCACCTACCCCAAGAGCTGGTTTACCACATGAGTATGCGGCTTTAACCATGGCATTACCACCTGTTGCAAGGATTGTCGCAACACCTTCGTGGTTCATAAGGGCACTAGTTGCTTCCATAGATGGTTCAGTGATCCACTGTACGCAGTTTTCAGGAGCTCCTGCTTTAATCGCAGCATCACGAACGATTTGAGCTGCGTGAGCTGATGATTCTTGAGCTGATGGGTGGAAGGCAAAAACGATTGGATTACGTGTCTTCAATGAAATCAATGCCTTAAAGATTGCTGTTGATGTTGGGTTTGTTGTTGGAGTGATACCACAGACAACACCAACTGGTTCAGCAATAAGAGTCAAACCTGTTACATCGTCTTCTTCGATAACGCCAACTGTCTTAGTGTGGCGCATGTTGTTTACTACGTGTTCACAAGCAAACAAGTTCTTAGTTGCTTTATCTTCAAATACACCACGTCCTGTTTCTTCAAAGGCATGTAAAGCCAATTCTCCGTGGGCATCCAAAGCTGCCACTGACGCTTTAGCTACGATGTAGTCGACCTGTTCTTGGTCGAGTTTACGCATTTCCTCAAGAGCAACTAAAGCTTTTTGCACCAAGCCATCGACATGCTTTTCAGCAGCGAGTTTCTTTTCTTCTGGTGTCACAGTTTTTTTATCAGCCATATTTTCCTCCATAGCTTTCAAGGATCTATATCCTTTGTTAATTTTTTCACAAGTTTATTATAACGCATTATTTCAACTTTGTAAACAGTTTCATAAACATTTCACAAAGAATTTTTAAACCCTTGTGAAATTTTTCTCATTTTCTTTTCTTATCAGGTTTTATCTTTGAAGTTTGTGAAATTTATTTCAAATATTTTTTATTTCACAAACTTACTTGGAAGAGGGACTTGGAAAGGAAGGGATTTACAGGTAAGCGCTTACTTAAACGTTCTAATAATACCTCCTTTGATAAGGAGGCTTTATTTTTGTTGAAAAACGCCTTGTTTAAAAGTCCCTTCATAAACAACTTCTTGTTCTGTTGTCAGTTTTCCTTTTCCTTCAGCCTGACCATTTACAAAATCACCTTCGTAGGTCCAGCCTTCTTTAGATTGAAAGGTACCTTTTCCGTTGAAGGCTCCATTGTTGAAACCACCAGTATACTGGTCTCCATTTTGAAAAGTAATGGTACCTTGCCCATTCATTTTACCACGTACAAGACTGCCGTCGTAAACAATGGTTCCATTATCAAGCTTTAGAACACCTTTTCCGGGAATATTTAGAAAAAAGACGAGTACAGCACAGAAAACAATGGTAACTACTGCTAAAATCTCTAAACGTGGACGAGTCAGATAGACACGATATTTGTCGTAAAAATTCTTAAGATTTTCCATCTTCACTCTCCTTTTCTAAACGTTCTAACCAAGCTTGACAACCTTCTTGAACACGCTGATAGGTTTCCTCAAAATCTCCTGTATACCAAGGATCTGGAACACTTTCAGATGCAAATGAGTAAATCTTATCTTGACAGTCTACTGGGCACATCTGACGTAAGTCAGAAACATTTGAAGCGTCCATTCCGATAATATAATCAAAGGCTTCAAAATCTTCCTTACTAATCTGAAGCGATGTCTTGCCTTTTTCATAAGGAATCTCATACTGTTGAAAAATCCCTTGAGTTCCCTTATGAATCGGATTGCCATGTTCCCAAGAAGAAGTCGCTCGACTTTGGATTTCATAATTATCTGTCATTGATTTCATAACAAACTCAGCCATAGGACTACGGCAAATATTTCCCAGACAGACAAAAACTAGTTTTTTCATCCCATTTCCTTTCTTTTATAGAAAAACGGGAGTTAGTAATCCCGTCTTATTTTTCAATTGCACCTTCGAGTGAAGCTGTTTCTTTCAGCGGTAATACTGTCTTGATAGCAGCTAGTTCAAAAGTCAAGTAAACTCCATCTACATCAAGAACAATTGTTTTCTTTTCTGTATCTACTTCATCGACTGTTCCATAAAGGCCCCCGATTGTAATAACTTCATAGCCTTTTTGTAATTTATTTAAGCTTTCCATACGTTTTTGTGCTTGTTTCTTTTGAGAGCGTTGCATAAAGAACATCAAGCCCAACATCGCTACAAGCATAATTAAAAATGTATAATTTGGATTCATTTTCTTCTCCTTTGTCTTTTACATAGGACTACTATATCAAATTTCAGCTACTTTTACAAGATTGTACCTTGCTTTTCTAGTAAGAAAAATCAGAGCCTGCGCCCTGATTTTTAGGATTATTTCAAGTTTTGAACGACTTTTACAAGATTTTCTACAGTAAAGCCATATTCTGCCAATACTTTTGGTGCTGGTGCAGAGGCTCCGAAGGTATCAATACCGAGAACGGCACCATCAAGACCAACGTATTTGTACCAGTTTTGAGTTGCACCCATTTCGACTGCAACACGACGGCGAACTGCATTTGGAAGAATTTCTTCCTTGTATGCTGCATCTTGTTTATCAAAGACATCTGTAGATGGCATGCTGACTACGCGGACTTTTGCACCTTGACTAGCCAATTCTTTGGCAGCTGAGACAGCAAGATTAACTTCTGAACCTGTCGCAATCAAGATGGTATCAAAGTCTGCTGCATTTTCATAGACAACATAGGCACCTTTTTCAACTTTATCAAAGTCTGTTCCTTCTTCAACAGTCAAGTTTTGACGTGTCAAGACAAGGGCAGTTGGTGTTTTCTCACTTGTCACTGCAAGGTACCAAGCTGCTTGCGTTTCACGCGCATCTGCTGGACGGAAAACATTCAGATTTGGCATGGCACGAAGACCTGCTAAATGCTCAACTGGTTCGTGCGTTGGACCGTCTTCCCCAACCGCGATTGAATCGTGGGTAAAGACATAAGTCACGGGAAGTCCTTGTAAGGCTGACAAGCGAACAGCTGCCTTCACATAGTCAGAGAAGACGAAGAAAGTTCCACCGTATACACGAAGTCCACCATGAAGTGCCATCCCGTTCAAGATTGTTCCCATAGCAAATTCACGAACACCAAACTGAATGTTACGGTTCAAGCGATTGGCATCGTCTTGAAGTCCGTCAGTCTTGATATAAGTCATGTTTGAGTGAGCTAGGTCAGCTGATCCACCTAGGAAAGTTGGTAACTTAGCTGCCACAACATTCAAGGCATCTTGGCTTGAATTACGAGTTGCTTGAGAGAAGCCATTTTCTAATGCTGGGAAGTCTGCTGGAGTCACTTCAACTGGATCGCGTCCATCGATGATGGCTTCTACTTCTGCAGCCAATTCTGGGTGAGCTTCTTTATAGTCAGCAACTAATTTTATCCAAGTTTGATAAGCTGATGCACCACGGTCTGCAACATGTTCTTTGAAATCAGCATATACTTGTTCTGGAATTTCAAATGGTTCATAGTCCCAACCGAGAGCTTGACGAGTAGCTGCAGTTTCATCTGCTCCAAGAGGAGCACCGTGTACGGCATTAGTTCCTTGTTTATTTGGAGAACCGTATCCAATAACAGTCTTCACTTCAATCAAAGATGGCTTGCCTGAAGCTTTAGCCGTTTCGATAGCAGCATGGATAGCTTCCAAGTCTGTTCCATCTTCAACCAAGGCAGTATGCCAACCGTAGGCATTGTAACGGTCACGAACGCTTTCTGTAAAGGAATCCTTTGTCTCACCATCCAAGTTGATGTCATTTGAATCATAAAGAACAACCAACTTATCTAGTTTTTGCAAGCCTGCGTATGAAGCCGCCTCGCTTGAGACACCTTCCATCAAGTCTCCGTCTCCACAGATAACATAAGTATAGTGGTCAAAGATATTGTAGCCTTCGCGGTTATATTTGGCTGCCAAGAAACGTTCTGCCTGGGCAAAACCAGTGGCAGTTGAAATCCCTTGACCTAGAGGACCTGTTGTAGCATCAATTCCTGCTGTATGGCCAAATTCTGGGTGACCTGGTGTTTTTGAACCCCATTGACGGAAGCTCTTGATCTCATCCATGCTGACATCTTCAAAACCAGAAAGGTGAAGAAGGGCATAAAGAAGCATTGAACCATGACCTGCTGAAAGAATAAAACGGTCGCGGTTAATCCAGTTTGGTTGAGCTGGATTGATACGAAGTTGTTTTGTAAAGAGGCTGTAAGCCATCGGAGCCGCTCCCATAACCACACCTGGGTGACCTGAGTTGGCTTTATTAATGGCGTCAATACCTAGGAAACGAATTGCATTAACAGATAGATTTGACATAGAATTTCCTTTCTATTTGAGGTGATTATTGGATCACACATTCTATTTTACTATTATATGAAAAAATACATAGAATAGCAATTAAACAATTCGACGTAAATAAGTATTCTATTTGCTATCCTCTAGTTGCCTGATAGTAGGGAAGTAAGCGTTCATAAGCATCTTCTAATTTTTCTAAAATCACTTCTAATGATTGATTTTCTATGATAGAAACATCTGATTTAACTAACACTTTTCGGATTTCTTGACTGCCTACCTTCTCGACTAAGACCTGACGATTTTCTTCGTTCGCCTCCCACCGTTGACTTTGGTCATCAGAGTAGGCTAGATAATAAATCCCTTCTACCACTGGAACTTCTAATACCTTGGTTTGTTTCTCCAAAGTTTGCTCATCTTTCTTGCGCTCGATGAAACTGACTTCTAAGGAAATACCAAAATCAGAAGGATTCCCGTACAAACGTAAGGCTAGCATAGGCTCTGTCACTTGTCCGTCTCTCTGTAGATAGACCCAGAAATGTGGTCGCAAACGTTGCGCCTGATTCATCCACTGGCTAGTCTGTTGAAGTTGCCATTCTGGATGGCTTGCTTGAAAGGCATTGGCCAGTTCTGTAAAAGTCTTTCTGGCCTCTTGACCTTTGTGACGGAATGACAGCATCTTCTCTCGCTCTGCTCCCGCTTTATCAGGATTACGATACTGTAAACCAGCAAAGTCTAAATAGTCTCTTATCTTATTCAACATTAATTTAATCTCCTCCAGCTAGCAAAAAATCAGGAGAACCCTGATTTTGTTTATTCTGTATCTACAACGACATAGCGATTTGGCTCATCACCCTCAGAGTAACTAGTCACGCCATCCATACGTGAAATAATACGATGAATAATCTTGCGTTCACTATTTGACATAGGATCTGTTTGATGACTACGTCCTTCTTCTAAAACACGAGTCGCCAATTTTTGAGCATAGGTCTGCAAGACTTCTGCACGATGTTCAACATAATCATTGACATTAATAGTAATGTAGAAGGTTCTTGAATAGCGGTTATAAAGATAATTTTGAGCCAATAGTTGCAAGGCCTTCAAAACTTTACCATGATAACCGATAATACGACCTGGTTCGTTAGTATCAATTTGTAAATTGATGCTACGACGGTTATAATCATTTGAAAGCGTGGCCTCAACATCCATGTCATCAATAATTGTTTGAACATAAGTCGTTACTTCCGTAGCTACTTGTTCAATGTCAAAACTCGGTTCAACCTTTAAGCCCAAATCTTCTAATTCTTGACTTTCAGTTTGTTCAGCTTGACTCTCAACAATCGGAGTTTCTACTTCTTCCCCGAAACCAGCTTCTTCAAGCTGTAATTCATTTAAAATCTCAATATGCCCAGTTTCTTCTAAAATGGTGTTAGCATGTTTTTCATTTTTCAAAATTTCAGCCTTGACTTCATCAGAAACCCCTTGGCCTTCTTCTTCAATCTTTTTAATTGCTTCAACAACATGCCCCAAATCAACGGTCGCTTCACTGACTGTTTTAACTGGTTCATTTTGTTCATTGATTTCTTTAGGAACACCCTTAACAGCTTGTTGATTTGCCTTAATGACAGTTGTTTCACTAATGGCTTCAATGTCAACCTGGGCTGGTTTTTTACCAAATAAACCAAAAAATCCATTTTTTTCACGAGAAATGACTTTGATGTGAGCCTTCATTCTTGGAATATCTAATTCTCTCAATCCTTTCTGGATTGCTTCCTCAACAGTTGAACCTGTAAATACTACCATTACCAGATTCCTCCTTATTATTTCGTTTTCTGAGCCTTTTTCTTGGCTTTTCTTTTTCTATTTTCCAAATCTTTCTGTGCCTGAACTACCGCCTCGCGCTCTGCGATAATCTTGAATGGATTGTTCAAGAAATAGGTTTGCAGGACTTGATAAGCATTGGACACTGTCCAGTATAGGGCGACTCCACCTGGCGCATAAACTGCAAAGATAAAAATCAAGACCGGAATACCATACATCATCGCAGTCGTAGCGCCATTTCGCTCAGACAAGGCTTTATTGGATAACCAAGTACTTAAAAAGGTAAATACTGCCGCTAAAATCGGAAGAACAAGGGTTGTATCCACACCACCAAGGTTAATCCATAAGAAATGACCTGTCTTTAAAAAGTCAACTCTTGATAGAGCTTGGAACAGGGCCAAAATAACTGGCATCTGAATCAAAATCGGCCAAAGAGAATCCGACTGTCTGACACCCATTTCTTTAAAGACTTTACGCATTTCCTGCTCTAGTTTAGTTCTGCTTTCCATATCGCGACCTGGATATTGTTCTCGAAGCGCCTTAATGCGTGGTTGAGCTTCCTGCATTTTTCTGGACGCTACCATTTGCACTTGAAAGACTGGCAAAAGCACTGTACGAATCAAGATTGTAAAGAGAATAATCCCCACTCCGATACTAATATCAAATGATAAAAAGCGAATTACTTCTGCAAAGAAGTAAACCAATTTACTCCAAAAATCAGTCGAATCTGCCGTAATATCACTAGTTGTCCCATTTGTCGCACAGGCTGTCATGATAAATAGAGACAGTCCTAGCAAACTAGTCAACTGTAGTTTCTTTTTCACTCCCATTTCCTTCCTGGTAAATCTTTGATAATTTTAATACGTGGAGTAGATTTTTCTCCATCTCTGCGTATCCCAAGGTTTCGACTCCTTTTCGAGCAATGACAACAAAATCGACATCTTCTGCCAGACTCCCTTTTGCATTCTGGATAATATGCCGAATCCGTCGCTTAATTTGATTTCTAGTGACGGCATTCCCCAGTTTTTTGCTAACTGATAGACCTACTCGAAAATGGTTTTTCTGATTTTCTAGTTGGTAGACAACAAACTTGCGATTGGCAAAACTTGTCCCCTCCTTGAAAATCGCCTTAAAATCTTTCTCTCTTTTTACACGAAAGTTTTTCTTCAAAACTCAACTCCATCTATTAAATTACTACTATTATACCATATTTTTCAAAAAAGCCAATCATGGCAAGGTTTTGGACATTTCCATCAGAAAAAGAAGCTGGAAAAATCTCTTTTCCAACTCCTTGTACTAAATATTTTTACTAGTTTTACTTATTTTTTCAAGCGTTCAACGTCACGGGCAATAACTAGCTCTTCATCTGTTGGAATAACCAATACACGGATTTTAGCTGCATCTGTTGAGATGTCTCCTGTCACACCAAAGACATTCTTCTCTGGGTCAACATCACAACCAAACCAAGAGATACCTGAGATAACATCTTCACGCACATTTGCAGCATTTTCACCGATACCTGCTGTAAAGATAATAGCATCTGCTCCATTTAAGACTGCAAGGTATTGGCCGATATGTTTTTGGATACGGTCAACATACATTTCATAAGCCAAAGTGGCATCGTGGTCCCCTTCTTCCATAGCAGCAATCACATCACGCATATCACTAGATTTACCTGAAACCCCCATCAGTCCTGATTCACGATTCAGAACGTGACTAATGTCTTCAGGCGTGCTAAAATCCTCTGTATATTGCATTAAGTAAGGAATGATAGCTGGGTCAATATCCCCTGTACGAGTTCCCATCATCACACCACCAAGTGGAGTAAATCCCATTGAAGTATCGACAGATTGACCACCCTTAACAGCTGTAATAGAAGCACCATTACCGATGTGGCAAGTAATCAATTTCAAGTCCTCTAATGGACGTCCCAAGAGTTTTGCAGCTTCTCCTGCTACAAACTGGTGACTTGTACCGTGGGCACCATATTTACGAACCTTGTTTTCTGTGTAATATTTTGTTGGTAGAGGGTAGCGATAAGCTTTCTCTGGCATACTTGTGTGGAATGAAGTATCAAAAACAACTACACTGGTAATGTCTGGCAACAATTCCTTGAAGGCACGAACACCTGCTGCATTGGCTGGATTGTGGAGAGGAGCCAACAAGCTCAACTCTTCAACTTTTTCTAAAACATCTCCCTCAACGACTGTTGATTCTTTGAAATATTCTCCACCTGCAACAACACGGTGTCCAACACCTGTAATCTCGTCATAATCCTTGATAATATCGAAACGAATCAAGTCATCCAATAAAATTTTAACAGCTTGTGTGTGATTTTCGATATCCAAAATTTGTTGTTCAGAACGGCCATCAAATTTTACAGTTGAAATTGAATCTTTCAAACCAATACGTTCAATCAAGCCTTTCGCCAATACTTTTTCTTCTGGCATTAAGTATAATTGCCATTTCAAACTTGAACTTCCCGCATTGATTGCAATTGTTTTTGTCATAACATGATACCCCTTTTTAAGCGTTTTCATCTATTATAACAAAATCTATTTTATATTTCAGTACCTTGAGTCCATTTTTGAAAATTTTCTTTAAATTTCATTAAAACACTTGCATCTTGTAAGCTAGCAAGTGGATAAACAAAAGGCTCTACTGCTATTTCATTTTTCTTCTGTAGGATAAAAATAGTCTTAGATTGTTTAGCATTAGCAAAGAGATTTTCAGGCAGACTGATCATGGCAACCAGACTCGCTTCCTCTTTCAACCAGCCTTTCAACAAGTCACTTTGAGGGCTGGTCAACAAATCACTCGGAGCGAGAAAAATAGCGTATCCATCTGACTTGAGGTACTTAAGGCCTTGTTCCATGAGCAAGTGATGGGCGTAAGTATGTTCTTGACTAGAAGCAACTTGATGGCGCGACGCAACGGCATCATCAGGATAATAACCGACAGGCAAGTCGCTGATGACCACGTCGCTTTCTTTGAGCATTTGTGGACGAACGGCATCTCCTTGGACAAAGCCAGCCTGCAAACCAATTACATCTGCCATGCTAGCCGCCAAATCAATCAGCAAATCATCCACTTCCATTCCCAAATAATCCACCTTTTTATTAAGCGAGGTCAAGAAAGTAGCCCCTAGAATTCCCATCCCAGAACCCATTTCGAGGATAGTAATTTCCTCCTCTTTAAACAACTCTTCCACAATAAACACCAAAAGTAAGGCAATAACATCTGGTGTAAACTGGTGATTGGCCTGTAGGGGCTCTGTCTGCCCAGCCTTCATCAAGAGAAACTGGTAGGTCTTGAGCCATTCTTCTTTGCGAAGCGCTAAGCGTTTAAGGGCCTGATTGTTCTCCTTGACCTGCTCTAACTCAGTCTCACCATCCAAATAGATGCTGTTTTGCTCCACCAAGGCATCATAAAAATTGGTCGCCAAATCACTTTGGATGACTTGGACATTCTCTAGTAAATAGGTATAAGCTTGTTCAATTTTTTCAAAATCCATATTCCTATCTTATCAAATTTCCCTTCTTTTTTCCATCCTTATAGAAAAATCACTCCCTGACTAGGCGAGTGATTTTTGGGCTACTGTTAAAAAGAGTTCTGAGTAATTTCCTTGAAACAGGTCTTCAGCGCTATAGAGGATCTGACTATGCACAGATGAAAAACCAAACTGGGCTATCCTGTTTTCCAGTTCAACCAATTCAAATCCATGATGGTTAGCTTCTGTCTTGGTAAAATCAGCAAGTAGGAGTTGTCCATCTTCACTCAAATGTTGATAAAACAGTGAGAGAGCCGCATCCAAATCAGGCATATGGTGAAGAACTCGACAAACAACAATGAGATCAAACTCTTGCTCCAAGGGATTTGCCAGTAAATCTTGCTCCAGAAAGTGGATATTCTTGATTTCTTGCTGCTCCGCTTTCAAGCGAGCTTGCTCCAGCATTTTCTCAGAAATATCCACCAATGTTACAGAATTGGCCTGCTTGGCTAGGGGCAAGGTTAACAGCCCCGTCCCTCCACCGAAATCCAAAATTTCTTTGTCTGATAGAAGATCAATCTGTTTCTCGACTGCTTGACAAACCAAGTTTGCAAGGAAGATATTTTTAGGTGAATCAAAAGTTTCTGCTTTGTGGTTAAAATCATGTTTCATATTTTTAGTTTAGCACAAAATAGCTTGATTAGCTAGGAATTCTCTTTCTTTTCAGGCTTCTTTTCTGATTTTTTCTTCTCCATTTTTTCGTTTGAATCGGTCGCTACCTTTTCCTTTTTATCTGTTTTCTCTTCTTTGATTTTGACTGAAGGAAACAGAAACTCATATTGACTCTTAGGCGTACGAACCCTTGTTATCAAGCTAGTTTTCTTATTTTGATAACTCACCTGACCCAGATTAAAGGTCTGTTCCCCACTTTCCTTATCAACCTTATCTTTGGTTCGCTTGGCCATAGCAAAAGCAATCAACTTTTCTTTATTCAAAGCATAGTCTTGATAGTGGGTGATCTGTCGGTTCAAGTAAAATTGTAACAAAAGACTAAAGATGGCTGCCATAGTGACTGCATAGATGAGAACACCTGCCTTAACTTTTTTCTTTTTCCACACGATAGATGAACTCCCTTTCTAAGCCTTTTTGAAACTGGAAACGAAAACGAACCAGTTGATTATCCTCTGTAATCTGAGCAGATTTAAGTCCATAAATCATAGGCTGATATCCTCGTCCACTGGCATCAGTTTTTCGAAAATCATCTGATTTGGATTTACCCATAGCGATATCCTTGCCATCTTGCTTCATATAGAGGCGATTGCCCTCCACTTTTTCGAATTGCGAACGGTCTAATTCTGCCTCCAGCTGGTCCACAAACAAGAGCCACTCCTTTTGCTCGCTTTGTTGCTGGTAGCGAACTTCTGAAATGAGGAGCTGACTCATGGCTTGAAAGAGGAGTAAACTTCCACTGATGACAATGAGAGCAATCAGTGATTCCAACAAGGTGAAAGCCTTGACCTTATGGCTCTTTGATAGCCAACAACTGTTCTGAACCATGGTAGACCTCCAATCCTTTTTCACTAGAAAACACCTGAATCTCCACTCCGTTTAACTTTACCTGATTTTGACCTGTCTGCAAGGCCATCTTAGCTACCCTCAAGACTTCTTCCTTTTGCAAGATTTTTGCTTCTTCTTGCCTATTTTTTTGAATTTGTCCCAAAAGAAGGGTCGCGATGCTGGCAAAGATAGCTAGAGCCACTACTGCTTCCAGTAAAATCACTGCCCTAATTTTTTGTTTCCTTAATGCGTTTAATTTTTCCATTTCCTAGATATAACTGATAGCGAATCGTTCCTTTACTGGTCTGAAATTCAACATTAGCTAGGGACGAATTGCCCCCAGCTCGGTCAAATGTAATACTTTGTCCCGATGGTGCTTGAATTCCTTTAGGAACTGTCAGCTTTTGACTGCCATTTCTAATCGTCTGCCCATCTAAGTTCAGACTAGTCTTTTGCTGACTGGCTACACTGCGTTTTTGGGTTTCCTGATAGAGTTCTTCAAATTCCATAAAGAAAATCTGCTCCTCTACCGCCGCAAAAGTGGACTGGACAGAGCCAGATAAGCCCAAGGCAAGAATACTCACAAGACCCAAAACCAGGAGACTTTCAAGCATGGTAAAGGCCTTAATCATTGACTTTACGATTTGCCCCTCCATTTTTAGTATAGTATTCATTATAAGCTTTAGCCTGTTCTTCTGTGATTCGCCCATCTGCTTGTAACTTGCTTAGGCTAGCATCTTCATTTTTATCTAAGCTATAAAGCTCTGCCTGGCTTTCCACCACCTTAACAACAGCAGCTTTTCCTTTGTCGTTGACTGCTTCTTTTTGCTTGGTCAGATTAGGTACAAAGAGTAAGAGAAGCACACTGATGATGAGTAAGACCACCAACATTTCCACAAGTGTAAAAGCTTTAACCTTAGCTTTTTTCAAGAATGTCATCATTTTTTTCATGTTAAAAATTTACCTCTATATTTTGATACATGGGCATGAGCATTGCCGCATAAAGTAAAACGATAATCAGTGCCACAAAGATAAAAACCAGTGGCTGCACCAAATTCATGGTGCGGTTGACTCGGGTAAAAAAGGCCTCCCAAGTTTTTTCAGCATAGATTTCCAACTCACTACCCAGCTTGGACTTGACTTCCCCATACTCGATGATGAGACTCAACTCCTTTTTAAAGAAAGGATAGGTTCCTATAGTCTGAGAAAATTCGCGGCCATTTTGTAGGGATTGAGCTAAATCTTGACCGATTTCTTTAAAGAGCCGGGAACCTTGTTCCTGCATGATTTGAAAAATCTGCGTCAACTCCAGCCCTTGAGAAATCATATTACCCCATTCACGCGCATAATAGGCTGTCAAATAGGTCTGCACAAAGATTCCAAGGAAAGGAATGCGTGCTAGGATAGAAAAGACGCGCATCTTAGAACTTCTTTTATAAAAAGTGAGTGCTAAAAGGACACCTACTGAAACAAATCCTACCATGCCTAGAAAAATTTGTGGCAGATTGCCAATGATTTGGGTAGCAATATTGCTACTATCCAGTTGTGGTAGTAGGTAATTACGCAGTCCCAGCATGATTAAGAGAAGAAATCCCAGCAAAATCAAGGGATAGGTCGCTACTTCAATTAATTTTTTCTTGACCTTGGCCAGATTGTCTAGATACTCTTCTATCTTTCCCAAACTCAAGTGGAGATTCCCATGAACTTCAGCTAGGGATAACTGAGTGACAATGGCACTTGAAAAACCCAAACTTTCCATCATTTCTGAGAATGATTTCCCCTGAGACAAGCCTGTACGCATCTGAGTCACACACTGCTTGTCCAACAAGGCACTCCTATCTAAAAAGGAGATGGTATCCACCAGATGAAAACCGCTGGAAAAGAGATTATTAAATAAGGTGATGATATTTTTTTGCTTAGCTGTAGCTAATTTTTTCCGTTTCAGCCTGAAGACTTGTGATATGTCCATCTTTAAGAAGCTGGTCAATCTGTTCATTCCAGCTAGTTGACTGGTGTTCTTGATAGTCTTTGTTTGCAAAGTCAACGATTCCTCCTCCCCCGATTAATCTCTGGTAGCAGACTCCTTGCAGAACGACTGCTAATTCCTCCTCACTCACACCCAACTCCAGCAAGCGCTCATAAACACCTCGAATACTCTTGGCATGAATGGTTGAAAAGACTGTCGCACCTGTCAAACTGGCTCTGACCACTGCACGCGCCGTTTCGCTGTCTCGAATTTCTCCGATAATCAAGAGATCAGGACGATGCCGTAGGGATAGCTTGATGAGATTTTCATAGGTTAGCCCAATCGCCTCATTCAACTGCAACTGGAGCATGTCGTCCTGCTTGATTTCTACAGGATCTTCGATGGACATGACTTGCTGTCCTTTAAAGAGAGATTTAGCCAATTCGTGCATCAAGGTCGTCTTGCCACTGCCAACTGGGCCAGCAAAAAGATAGAGACCACGTTGCCTGTACTGATTGCCCAGTTCCTCGATATCCTGAAACCAAAAATGCAAATCCTGCTCCTCATCATGCAGCAAGCGAATCACTAAACTCTCATGTCCTCGATAATCGCCTACAGTAGATAGACGTAGAGACGCCATCTTCTGGTCATATTCATAATCGCAGGAACCTAGCTGACTACGTCGCTTTTCTCCAACATTCATACCCGCCACAAACTTAAAGTGACTGATGACAGCCGCAAACTTTTCAAAATCATAACTACCAATTTTACAGCGCTCATCTCCGACCCTCATATGAAGCTCATAGGCGTCTAACTTAGGGACAAAATAAATGTCTTGTGCCCCTTTTTTCCGAGCCGAACGAATGATTTCTTGTGCAATTTCTTGAACCATACTTACCTCCTCACCTATACTATTCGCAAAGATTTGGAAAAATAAAAAAAGCAACTCCAAAAAAGTTACTTTTTCTCTATTTTAATTTCATACGGCAAGAACGGTGTCTTTCCTTACCTGTTTGTTTTTCATAGCCTGGACGTAGTTTTTCATCTGGGATAACCTGCTCATCCTGCAAAAGAGCCAAAGAATGGTATTGTTGTAAATACTCATCACATTCATCACACCAACGTTGATCTTCCGGATCCCAAAAAATGGTCATCAAGTCACTTCTACTTTTATAAAGAGGAGATTCTTGTTCCAATCTAAACCAGCAAGTTTTGTAGTATTTGAGAGCATCATAATACTGGTCAAATTTCTTACTAGCTACAATATCTTCTTCCCAACCTTCTAAGAACCACCACGGTTCAAAATCTCCGTACATTTCTATAACACGATACATATTCATTCATTCCTTTGTACCGTATATTATAACTAATTCCGCCAGACAAGGAAAGAAATATGCTCATTTCTTAATTTCCAGATAAAAAATCCAGCCATCTGATGGATGACTGAATTTCTATTTGCTTATGTTCCAAAACGTTTTTACTAGTTAAGCTTCTGAAATATCGTTTTCGATGATGACCTTAATGGCATGGTGGTCTGCTGCTTTGCCGAAAACTTCATAGGCTTTTTCAATTTCACTGAGTTTGAAATAGTGAGTTACCAGTTTTTCTGCTTCAATCTTATGACTTTCAAGTGCTTTCAACAATTGTGGAGTTGTATTTGTAGATACCAAACCAGTTGTTACATTGATGTTGCGAATCCAAAGTTTGTCCAAATCGAATTCGACTGGTTTACCATGCACACCACAGTTGGCAACTGTTCCGTCTATACCGATAATCTTTTGACAGAAATCAAATGTTGCAGGAATACCAACAGCTTCGATAGCAACATCCACACCACGACCATCTGTCAAATCATAAATTTCTTTAATGGCTTTTTCAGGGTCTGAAGAATTAACCTTGTGAGTCGCACCAAATGATACAGCAGTTTCCAAGCGGTTATCGTCTAAGTCCACCATAATCAATTTGGCTGGTGAGTAGAACTGAGCTGTCAAAAGTGCAGCCAATCCAACTGGACCTGAACCAATAATGGCTACGCTGCAACCAGGTTCTACTTTCCCTTTCAAGACACCAATTTCATATCCAGTAGGTAGAATGTCTGATAGCATAACTAAAGCTTCATCTGACAAGTCTTCTGGAGTATGGTAAAGAGTGTTATCTGCATGAGGGACACGTAAATATTCAGCCTGCATACCATCAATCAGGTGACCGAAAATCCAGCCCCCTTCGTCTTCACAGTGGGCATAAATTCCTTTTTTACAGTAGTAGCATTTACCACAGGCACAGACACAAGAAATCAAGACCTTGTCGCCTTTTTTGAAGTTCGAAACTCCTTCCCCAACTTCTTCAACAATCCCAATCCCTTCGTGACCAAGAATGGTACCACTTTGGCAAGCAGGGACATCCCCTTTGATAATATGGAGGTCTGTTCCACAAATAGTGGTTTTTACGATACGCACAATAGCGTCTGTTGGCTTGCGAATAACTGGTTTGTCTACATCAACAAAAGAAGCAAGTCCTGGTTTAACATAAGTATAGGCTTTCATAAAGCATTCCTCCGTTTTTTTATTTGTACTATTTATAATATAATTGTAAGCCTTTTCATTTGTTTGTTCAAGTTTTTTTGTGATTTTTTTAACTTTTTTATTTACCGGTAAAGCAATATAGATAAAAAAGCAGAAGCTAGTCTCTAACTTCTGCTTTCTCTCTTATGCTTGATAACGTTTCACACCGTCTAGGTAGGTTGCTACCAATTCCAAATCTTTATCTAATACGATAAAGTCCGCATCATAGCCTTCACGAATTTGACCACAGACATCGTCAATATTAACAGATTTAGCTGGGTTAAGGCTGGCCATCATGACCGCTTCATGCGGATTCGCAATACCCCACTCGACAACATTTCTCATACCATCTTTAAGTTTAAGGATAGAACCTGCCAAATTACCAGTAGATTTGAGACGTGCAGTTCCATTTGCTACTACAACAGGGAATTCTCCCAACATATAGTCACCGTCTTCAAGCCCACCAGCTGTCATACAGTCCGTAATAAGAGCGATGTTTTCTGTCCCCTTTTGCTTAAGTAAAATCTCACAAGCTTTTGGATCTACGTGATAACCATCACAAATCAATTCTGCGTAAGTATGTGGGAGCTCATACATAGCTCCTACCATACCGAGTTCGCGGTGTGTTAAACCACGCATCCCATTATAGGCATGTACCCATACACTAGCTCCAGCATCAACTGCCTTCTTAGCTTGTTCAAACGTCGCATCTGAGTGTCCAAGTGCAACTGTCACACCTTCACCTGTAATAGTACGTACAAAATCTTCCACCCCATCACGTTCTGGTGCAATAGCGATTTTATTTAGCATCCCTTTTGCAGCATCTTGCCAAGAATGAAACTCCTCAACACCCGGGTCTCTCATATAAGTTGGATTTTGTGCTCCCTTAAAAGTTTCTGTGAAATATGGACCTTCATAATAAATCCCACGAATCTTAGCACCTGTTGCTTCTTTATAATGGTTTCCAAGATTTTCAGTGACTGCAAGCAATTGCTCATAAGTGGCTGTTAAAGTTGTGGGCAAGAAACTGGTAACACCGGTACTAAGAAGTCCTTCACTCATAGTATGCAATGTACCTTCAATGTTGTTGTCCATCACATCTACACCTGCATATCCATGAATATGAGTATCCACAAGACCTGGTGCAATGCTATAACCAGTATAGTCAAGAACCTCTGCTCCTTCAGGAATTTGATCCACATGTTTCCCAAATTTGCCATCAACAAGTTCTAAGTACCCACCGCGACGAATGCCAAATGGATAGAAAAACTGATCCGCTTTAACGTAATTAGGCATAATAATGACCTCCTTAAAAGATTACTTTTGATATTTATTATGTCAATTACATTATAAACTTTTCTGATTCATTTGTAAATGGTATAGACCTATTTTCTAGAGATATTTTAAAAGAGCTGGATTTCTCCAACTCTTCTCTTTTTAATACAAGTTATTTTGATTTGACCGGCTTGTCTTGAGCTGTTTGCAAGGCTGCAGCAATGGTATCTGCATACAATTTAGCTCCTGCTTCAATTTTACTATTATCACTTCCAAAATGGACTTGGTCTGTCCCAGTCCAAATTTCTGGATGTTCCTTAGCAGCTTGATTCCAATCTGCTATCGTGATGTAAGGAGTCTTCTCTGCTAATTCTCTCATATAGGCAGCCGCCTTCTCAACGATTCCATAGGTCTCTTTTGTCTTATCTCCTTCATAAGGAGTCACCAAAACCATATGGTGGCCCTTAGGAAGATTTTTCACGATACTATCCCAATCTTCCTTGTAATTTTCAGGATTATTTACCCCAGTTGCAATAACCACCATCTTTGGTAGAAATTTATTCTGGCTATTGTTGAGCATGATTTCATTGGCGGTCTTGGTTGTTCTGCTGACCTGCGCGTTAATCTGTGCTCCAGGAAGGGCTGTCTGTAGTGCTGTATTTGCCCTTAAAGCCACCGAGTCACCAATTAACATAGTGCCATCAGCAATTCCTAAACTATCAGCTTCTGCTCGTTCTGTCATCACCTTGGTCTGGCTAATATTTGTTGCAGCTTGCTTTAAGCCATTGACAGTTAAGTCTGTCTCAAACGCTCCCACTTGTGGTGCCAACAAAGTCACTAAGAAGACAATGAAGACCAAGATTCCTGTACTTGCTGCAAGGATTGTGTGAATATGAGGAAGAGAACGAAGGGTTTGTAAAACAGGTGTGTTCTTTCCTGCAATCCAAGGTTCCAACACATAAAATGATAGGCTGGCGAATCCATAAGAAAAAATCAAAGTTAATAACACAGCAAGAAGATTTGATGTCAACTGTGAGAAAATGATGTAGAAAGGCCAATGGAAAAGATAAACCGCATAGCTAGTATCTGCTAAAAGGCTAATAATCTTTGGTTCCTGTATATGAGGAGTCTTTTCATGAAAGACACGCGCCGCCAAAATCATAGCAATGGTCGCAAGGCTGGCAAGCAAGAAGCCCATAAGATAGGAAAAGAGATAGGTAAATTTGACAAAGAAGGTCAAAATGAGTAAGAAGCCAAAACCTCCTCCAAAAACTAAAAGGGTCTTGCGTAAATCCCAGATTTTATCCAACTGCTTAACTAAAGAAGTTGTCTGACGAACGCCTACGATAGTTGCTAACACACTTCCCAAAAAGAATGGATAGACATGAGTTAAACTGGAGAAGTAAACAGAGGAATAAGAGGTTACTAGAAAACTACCAATAAACATGGAGAAGAAGCTGATCAAGAAGGCAACAGCAGATAAGAGAAAGACCATTCCTCTCAACTGACCATTTGATCTGGACTGTTTAGATAAGAACCAAACTGCCAATCCCCAGAGGATATAGTAGTGAACCTCAACAGCCAAGCTCCAATTATGAACAAACAAATGAGGAATGAACTGAGATTCATAACTCCCACCTGTTAGCATTTCATAGAAGTTGGTCATGAAGCCTAAGACACCCGCAATCTGACCCCCAATTCCAGCCACATAGTCTTGGCGAACCAAGAAAGTAAAAGGCATGGTCACCAAAACCATCAAAACCACAGGTGGCACAATCCGATAAAAGCGTCTCCTAAAAAATCCTATCAAGTCAATCTCATGATTTTTAGAAAATTCTTCGATAAGTAGAGCCGTAATCAGAAAGCCTGAAAATGTGAAAAAGACATCTACCCCGAAAAATCCTCCAGGAAAGATTGTCTGAAAGAAATGATACAAGAGTACCAAAAGTAAACCTGTAATCCTAATCAAGGAAAACCATTTAATACGCATACGAGTTTATTCTCCCTTTCATTATACACTTTATTCTATCAAAAAAAGAAGAAAAATCCCAAGAGAAAACTTAGGATTTTTAGCTTGTATCAATTCCAGTTTAAAAATTACGTCCTGACTTATTATAGCCATATTTTTCAACAAAATACTCACGGAATTCCAAAAGATTGTCATCCATGATGGCTTGTCGTACTTGCTTCATCAGGTTAAGCAAGAAGTAAAGATTGTGATAACTCGTCAAGCGGATACCAAAGGTTTCATCAGCCTTGAGCAGGTGACGAAGATAAGCACGTGTATAGTTCTTACATGTGTAGCAATCACACTCAGGATCCAACGGCGTAAAGTCCTCAGCAAACTGGGCATTTTTGACAACCAAACGACCTTGACTGGTCATACAAGTTCCGTTACGAGCGATACGAGTCGGCAAGACACAGTCAAACATATCTACTCCACGAATCACCCCATCAATCAAGCTATCTGGCGCTCCCACACCCATCAAATAGCGAGGTTTGTTTTCAGGTAGCAGTTGAGTTGTAAAGTCCAAGACCGCATTCATCTCTTCGTGGGTTTCTCCCACCGCCAAACCACCGATAGAGTAACCTGGGAAGTCCATACTTACAAGGTCATGAGCCGATTGGCGACGCAGGTCTTCAAATCCTGCCCCCTGCACAATCCCAAATAATCCTTGGTCATGCGGACGACGATGAGCCTTCAAACCACGCTCAGCCCAACGGCTGGTACGCTCGATTGATTTCTTAACGTAGTCGTAAGGTTGATAAAACTGAGGACATTCGTCAAAGGACATCATGATGTCTGAGCCTAAATTATTCTGAATAGAAATGGCTTTTTCTGGGGACAAGAACATCTTAGAACCATTGAGATGGTTTTTAAAGGTTACTCCTTCTTCTGTGATATTACGGCTATCTGCTAAGGAATAAACCTGAAAACCACCACTATCTGTCAAGATAGGCTGGTCCCAATTCATGAACTTGTGGAGACCACCTGCGCGAGCAATGAGTTCATCCCCAGGGCGAAGCCAGAGATGATAAGTGTTTGACAGGATAATTCCCGACCCCATCTCCTTCAATTCTTCAGGCGACTGAGTTTTGACAGTGGCTTGTGTCCCAACTGGCATAAACATAGGTGTTGGGAAGGTACCGTGGGGAGTGATGATTTCTCCCAGACGAGCTCCTGTGTGTTTTTCTTTCTTAATCAAACGGTATTTGATTGGTGAATCTGACATTTTTTACCTCCGAAGCTGGGAAAGACAGTCCCAGTTCATACTTTGTGCCCAAGGGCATACTGTATGATTTTATCAAAAAAAGCTGGAACTGTCACGAACTATGGTATAATGAGAGAATGAAATACCCAAAAATTGATTTAAAAACCGTTCGTCTGCAAGCCAGACAATTTCAGGCTGAAAATCCCCGCCTCTTTCTCGTCTATCTCTTACCTAGCATGCTGGTCATCTTGTCTGGCTTCCTCAATCCCTTAGAGCGTATCAACGAAGCAATTTTAGAACAACCCTTTTTAAGCGTGTTTGGCCATGTATTCCAAGCCTACCTCTTTCCATTATTAGTTTCCTTTATCGGAACAATACTTCTAACCAGTTCAGTCTATACAACACTGAAACTCATCAAGAATCCTGATACAGGACTATCCGTCAAAAATAGTCTCACACTCTTTAACGAAGAGCACTTTTCACAAACCTTTTTGACTCTCCTTCTCAAACGTTTCTATCTCTTCTTATGGAGTATTCCTAGTTTGCTTGGAATTTACTTTCTTTTTTACAGTAGCTTTCTAGCAAAGAAATTCGTTGTCCTTCATCCTGAATTTCCCAATCTGGATCTCACGTCAATTGAAACTGAGCGTTTCCTCATGACCTTTGGTCTTTACTTTCTAGCAAGTATCCTCTTGATGATTGTCGGAAATAGTCTCTATATTCCACAATACTATGCCTATTCGCATGTAGAATTTCTCCTCTGTGACACCCTAGACTTGGGACAAGCTAAACCAGGACAAATCCTTAAAACCAGCCGTTTCCTGATGAAGGGTTACAAGTTTCAGCGTTTCGTCCTAGACTTACAACTTCTTCCTTGGTACTTCCTCAATTGGATTACTTTTGGGATTGCTAGTTTCACACTCCTACCCTACATTCAAATCAATAAAATAATTTTTTACCGAGCAGTACTGGCTCGAAAACGTCTAAAAGCTTGAAGGTGGCCCTCAAGCTTTTTTCTATCAATGAATTTCTCCGCCTACCAACTTGAGGTCTTCATCTCCATGTTCGATAATGGCGCCGATTGCCGCTTCTATCCCTCGCCTAATATCCACTAAACTCATAGCTGGGGTAGTCGGTCGATTCACCACCTGTTCCATCATATAAGGAATATGCATAAAACCTGCCTTGACATGTGGAAATTTCTTTTCTGCCAAATAGAGGGCCTGATACATCAAATGATTGCAGACAAAAGTCCCTGCCGTATTGGAAACAGAGGCCGGCAAGCCCTCTTTTTTTATAGCTTGAACCATCGCTTTAATAGGCAGACTACTAAAGTAGGCCGGAGCACCATCTGGACGAATGGAAAGGTCAATCGGCTGATTACCTTCGTTATCAGGGATGCGTGCATCGTCTTGATTAATAGCTACTCGCTCAGGTGTCAAGCTAGATCTTCCACCTGCTTGGCCGATACAAAGGACAAAGTCCGGTTGATAACGGTTCATCTCTTCTTCCAATACTTGGGCCGATTTGTGAAAGACTGTCGGCACTTCTAAGCAACGGACCTCAGCACCATGGATTTCAGCTGGTAAACCTTTAACGGCCTCCAAAGCTGGATTGACCTTTTCCCCTCCAAAGGGCTCAAAACCTGTCACTAATACTTTCATTTCTAACTCCTCAAAACAAATTCAATGAGACTTTTTTCTTAAAAACAAGTATAACATATTTCCCTTATTCTGGAGTGAAAAGGACTAGAGAGACTAAGATTGACCTTTGAACTTATTTAAAGAGAAAAATACTAATCAAGGCCAAAATAGCTGGTCCACCTTGCTTCAAAATAATTTTCTTATCTGCTGTGAGAGAGCCATAAGCCGCAGCCCCAATCACAAATAAAACAAAAATAGTCACAATTTCTAAATTCTGTGAGAAATAAATTCCATACAAGAGAAAGACTCCTAGCAAAGCATTATAAATCCCTTGATTTTTAAACAATGAACTTACAGACGGACGAGCCAGTTCTTCCTTTTCCATGTTAAATACTCGACTGGTTGCATCTGATTGCGTTGCAATACTTTCTAAATAAAAAATGTAAAAATGCTCCAAAGCAACAATCGTTGCTAAAATGATTGTAATAATTGACATCTATTTCTCTTTAAATTTCTATATTTTCAATACCCAAAACCAACTTATTTAATAAACGGCTGAGTTCTGTTTTTTCAGACTCTGTTAAGATACTTTCCATCGCTTCTTTAACCTTGATATGCTGCAGAGGCGGATTCATCACTAACTGCTCCTTCGCATACTTCGTAGTCTCTACCAACACTTCTCGCTGATTTTCAGGATTACGATGACGCTCCACCAAACCTTCCTTTTCCAGAATTTTGAAATGTCGGGTCAAAGCAGCCTGATCAATCTTCAAACGCTCCTGAACCGCTATTTGATTACAAGGGGAATGCTTCAGCAAAAATAATAAAATCTGATACCGTGTCAAACTAATCCCAAGTCTTTTTTCAAACAATTGCGTACTCGCTTGCTCAGACAAGCGGAGTTGATAAAGTAAATCTTGAATCTCTAACATTTCTTCTTCCTTTTTATTGATTTATCAATAATTGACTAATCAATTATAATACGAAGTAAAATAAATTTCAAGGATTATGCTTGAATCATTACAAGATGCTAACTTTCCATTCATATTGATACTCAATGAAAGTTAAAGAGCAAACTAGGAAGCTAGCCGCAGGCTCTACTTGAGTACGGCAAGGCGAAACTGACGTGGTTTAAAGAGATTTTCGAAGAGTATGACAAAGAAAAAACGAACGAGAATCGCTTCCTATCATGAAAGCTAGATCTCATTCGTCAAAATGATATTACAAAGTCTGGTTTATCCATTCATTGAAACGTGAACATGGTCATAGTGGTTTTCTGTCACGCTACCACGGTCTGGCATTGGGTTCCAAGTATTAGCTGGTCCATATTTGCTATCGAATGGAGCATAGAAACGTTGTTTCCAAATAATGTAACTAATTCCACGGCTGGCCATGTTTTGAATAGCGTATTCCGCAATCTTATCCCCTAATTCTGAGCTTTCTGGTACCATAAAGTCGATAGCCAAACCTTTTCCGTGATCTCCACTGTCTCCTGGACGGTAACCACTAAAGGATGTGATACCAAACAAGTCGGCAATTTCTTCTTTAAAGGCAGCCGTTTGTGGTTGAAGGCCTGCATTTTCAGCTTTTGCTACTGCCAGTCCAGCATAATCGGGCGCAGCTGGAGCTGCGTAAGTTGCTGAAGTTGTTTTCGTCTCTTCTGGTTGATAAGTAGAAACTGCTGTTGTAGCTTCTTTTGATGAGGCTTCTTTTGCTTCTTCTGAACTTGTTGCAGTTGTTTCGGCTACCTTTTCTTCTACTGGCGTTGTAGTTGCTTCCACTGCTGATTCAGCTTGGGAACTTGCTTGTGTTTCCTCTTTCTCAGCTGGAGTCGTTGCCTGAGGAGCTGCTTCTGCAACTGCACTACTTGTTTCGGATCTTTGCTCCTCTGAAACAGAAGTTCCTGTAGAAGGCGCGACTTCTTCTGAAGCAGTCACTGTCTCTGCAACTTCTGAACTTGATGCCACTTCTTTTGTTCTTGTAGTTTCTACCGCTTTTGGAGCTTCTGCAATTGGTTGAGAAAGGTCTGCAACCTGAACAGTTTGATCATCAACCGTCACTTGATTGGTTGTCAAATCTGCTGTCGCAGTTGTCACTTCTTCACTAGAAGCTGCTTGAGGTGTTTGGATTTCAACTTCCGTTACTTCTTCTGCTTCATTGACAGTCGTTGTCAAAACAGTTTCTGGGAAAATCAAGTCCATATTCGTGATTTTATTCAAATTCGCAAGAACTGTGGCATCTACACCCAAGGCTTCTGCAATGGTGCTCAAGGTATCACCATACTGAACGGTATAACTTGTTTTGTTATCCGTTTTAGTCAAATCATTTTGGATTTGCTCAACACTACGTGCAGTCCAAAGAACTTCTTCTGCTTGGGTTGCCAATACTGGGGCAAATGACAAGGCTACCGTTGAGGCTAATAATATTCTTTTCTTCATTCTTTCAAATTCCTTTCAAATGAGTACCTGTCTATCATAACACAAAAAATGCAGAAAAAAAGCCCTCTCGGGCCTATTTAACAAAACTGTCTATTCCTTGTAACAAACTCGGTTACTTGAAATAGTTTGTTAGGTCTCTGTCACAAAACTGACACAATCTTTTTATTGCTCAGCCTCAAAAATACGGGAAATATCTGCTAACGCTTGAATCCTGTGATTGCCTTCATAAGTCGACTCTAAAAAGTTGATACTTTGAATCCCACTATTCTGGGCAAATTCCACATCCAGAGTCCGATCCCCTATATAATAGGTCTTCTCAGAATCCAACTGATACTTGCCTAACAGATAAGTAGCCGCTTCTGAACTTGGCTTCCGCGCAAAGCCACTCTGACTTGTTAAAATCTCTGTAAAATAAGATTCCAAACCCAAGTCTCTGAGAATGGTAAGAGCATTGTCTCCCTTATGAGTGTAAACAAACTGCTGAATTCCTACTTGATCTGCCCAATTCAACACATCACGCGCATCTGGCATCAAAACTACCTGAGCATTCTTCTCAGCCAAACTCTGGGCACGCACCTGATTTAGCACTTCCACATCCAGTTTTCTCTCTTCCGCCACCTGCACAAGCAAATCCTGCACAGAAAACTTGAGAATAAACTCTCTCACCTTCTCCTTATCATAAGGAATAGAAAACTGAGCAAAAGTTTCCTCAATTCCTGACAAAATCGCTTCGTAAGAGTCCAATAAAGTCCCGTCTAAATCCCAAATAAAAGCTGTTTTTTGCATTTCCTATCCTTTCAAGCTCACATAGCGCTGGTAACGATAGCGTAGAAATAACCAACGAAAACCATTATCCAAAAGGGTTCCGGCCCAAATACCGGGCAAGCCCCAACCAAGCACAATCCCCATCAGATACCCTGTTCCAATGCGGATACACCACATTCCTATACTTGTCGCATAAAAGGGAAGCCGAGCATTGCCCAAACCCTGCCAGACTGCTGTATAGATGACTGTTCCTATCGTCATAGGAGTACCAAGTAGTGAAAAAAGTGTCACTAGCACACTAGCCTCCACCGCTAGAGAATCATTCGTATAGAGATGAGTCAGTGGTATGCCCAAGGCATAGACACTAAGCGTCAAGGGAAACATGAGAAGCAGAGAAAGCCAAAAGGTTTGCTTGCTCAAATTAGCTACTTTTTTCCAATTATCCTCCCCAACTGCTCGAGCCACCAGCATGACCGTTGCCGTAGCAACTCCAAAAGCAGGCATGTAGTTAAACTGGGTCAAGACTTCTCCGACCGCATTTCCCGCCACTGCCTCCGTTCCAAAAGAAACAACCAAGGCAATGATCACGACATCTCCAGCCCGCATCATGAGACGTTCTCCAGCTGCTGGTAAAGCCAAGGTCAACAGTTCCTTATCTAAACCAAAAGTTGGCTTCGCATAAGGCAGTTTTAATTGTGACCACAAAATCACAAGACCAGCCAAACGAGACAGAATAGTCCCCCAAGCAACACCCGCTATCCCCATATCCAGTACAAAAATAGCTAGACTGGAAAAGAGAATATTCAAGGCATTGGATAAAAAACTAACATAGAGGGGCAAACGTGGATTATGCGTTGCACGAATCAAGGAACCAAGACTGGTCATCAAGCCCAAAAGAACAATCGATCCGCCTACCAAGGATAGGTAGAGTCCACCACTCTCAGCTACATCTATCTCCGTCCCCAAAAGTCCTATCATCTCTTTCCCAGCGAAGATGGACAAAAATCCTAAAAGGAAACTTAATAGTAAGGTAATCTTCAAGGCCTCAGTCACATGATAGGCTAGCATAGATTGATCCTTCTGCCCCAAACTTTTTGAAATAACACTGGAAATAGCAGCTCCCAGAGCGATGAAAATCGCCTGGTAAATCGTGATAATATTGCCAGCTACTGATACACCCGAAATAGCTATTAAGCCCAAGTGGGCTACCAGATAACTGTCCACCATCCCCATGAGCATCTGCAAAAAGTTTTCGCCCATAGCTGGTAAGGCAATATTAAGAATGTCTTTATTTTTCTTAAACAATCCTTCCTCCTGATGAAAAGAAACTCAGTTGGTTTCCCAACCGAGTTTACTCCCTCTGTCTTAAAGTCCTAGATAAGCCTCAACCGCTACTTGCATGTCTGTTGCTGCAACAATTGTCTTATGACGAACAGGAGCTGTTTCAAGCCCGTCAACCGCTGGTGGCACTGCCACTCCTGAAATGTCATGTAATTGAGCCAAGGCTTCAAAGTCTGTCAAGCCTGCTTTTCCTGTTACAGCTTCTACGGCAACCACTGGAAACTTGTATGGACTAGCTGTTGAAGCAATCACTGTCTTAGTCGCATCACCAGTAGCATCTTGGTATTTCTTATAAACTGCTGAGGCGACCGCCGTATGTGGATCCTCGATATAAGAATCTGACTCATAAACACGCTTGATTTCTGCCGCTGTTTCTTCCTCAGTCGCATATTCAGCTGCAAAGAGGTCCAAAATCTCTGCATCAAAATTAGTCAACTCATATTGACCTCGGCTATTCAAGGAATTCATGAGTTCAGCTGTTTTTTCAGCATCATTACCCAAAAGATGGAAAATCAAACGCTCCAAGTTTGAGGATACCAAGATATCCATAGATGGACTAGTTGTTACCTTAAACTCACGTTTCTTATCGTAGACACGTGTCTTGAAGAAGTCTGTCAAAACATTGTTGTCATTTGAAGCACAGATTAATTTGCCAACTGGGAGGCCGATTTGTTTGGCATAAAAAGCAGCCAAGATATTTCCAAAGTTTCCTGTTGGTACGGTAAAGTTGACCTTATCACCAGCCACAATCTCACCAGTTTTAACAAGCTGAGCGTAGGCATAAACATAGTAGACAATTTGTGGTACCAAACGACCAATGTTCATAGAGTTAGCTGATGAAAATTGCAACTTGTTGACAGCCAATTTTTCACGCAGGGCTACATCGTTAAACATTTGTTTGACGTTAGTTTGCGCATCGTCAAAGTTACCATCAATAGCAATAACATGAGTATTGTCGCCAGTCTGAGTGGTCATTTGCAACTCTTGAACCTTGCTGACACCGTCCTTTGGATAAAAGACGATAATCTCAGTTCCAGGCACATCCGCAAACCCTGCCATAGCAGCTTTCCCAGTATCACCAGATGTAGCTGTTAAGATGACAATCTTGTTCTCCAAGCCATGTTTCTTAGCAGCTGTTGTCATAAAGTATGGCAAAATAGACAAGGCCATATCCTTAAAGGCAATTGTTGAACCATGGAAAAGCTCCAGATTGTACTGCCCGTCTAATTTCACTAATGGTGCGATAGCTGGAGTATCAAATTTGCTATCGTAGGCATTGTTGATACAGTAGTCCAACTCCTCAGCTGTAAAGTCATCTAAAAATGCTGACAAAACTAACTTAGCCACTTCTTGATAAGAAGCATCTTTCAATTTGTCAAAGTCCAAATCTACCTTTGGATAAGTAAGCGGTGTAAACAAACCACCATCCGTTGCCAAACCTTGCAAAATTGCTTGGCTAGCAGTTACTGTATTATTAGCATCACGCGTTGATTGATAAACTAATGTCATTACTTTCTATCCTTTATCTATAGTCTCATCCATTATATCATGATTTTTCAGAAAATTCTCCTTTTATAAGAGAAATTATAGACTCAATTCTTCTTTCAAAGGCTGTAAGTAGGTCATTTCTTGCTTATTTCTCATCTCCAGTCCTTCCTCAGCTAGCATGAGTAAGTCTTTGGAAATTTCAATAATCGCAGTCTCTTCCTCATCTGTAAGCTTCTTCTTAGAAAATTGTCGTCTTAAAAACTTATAATTTCGCCCAAATTCTTTAAAGAAAGGTGCTGTTTCTAAGTAAGCTTCTAACTTATCTAAATTAACCAACAATCCTAAGTGAAAAGCTGCTGAAGCGAAGGTTCTATCTAGAGGTTGAGTACACACACTACGAAACTCAACTGTTCCGCGAGTCGTTAAGTCTTGGTACTGATAACTACGATGGGTTTCAAAATCCTTCTCTTGAGGATAAATAATAATCTCATCCCCATTAAGTGCATATGCTTGGATTTCAGGTGTAGCCAAATAGTCCCTAGCCTGAATGGGATAAAAATAAAAGGTTTGTTCATCACGTTCCGCAGTAAAAATTGCAGAATGATCTAGATAATCAAAAAAATCATCCTCATCTTTAAAGAGGCTAGCATTGACACCAACATTCTCTGGATAGATACCATGCATAGATTCTTCCCAGAAAATATCTCTTGAGATTTTTGTATCCCAATCCGCACCTGTAAACTCAGAGTTTGCAAATAAATAAGCCTTAGCCGCTTCAATTTGGGTAAAAGCATTAATCACTCGTAAGTAGTTAGACTTTGAAACATCCAGCTGTACCTGACTCCCACAGATAAAAGCACCATATTCAGGGAAATGATGTAAGTCTGATTTAGCAACATTTCTACTCATATTCAAATAATCCATCAACATCTGATAGCGTGGATAAGCCACTGGACAATTCTCATTTTTATCCCAGTTGGGATGAATACCACAGCCAACAATAGCATGATTTGATTCAGCTAACTTCTTCTGAATTGCCTCCATATAAATATTAAAACGTTCTTCAACTTCTTGTATCGTTTCAGCCTTACCAAACGCAAACTCAATCGTAGTATAGGAAACTTCAAATAAAATAGCATCTTGACTTACTGGATCTACTAACTGAATAGGAGTCCCAAAATCATCTACCTTTTCGACAGTAAAATCAAAAGCAGAAACTAAATATCGGAATAAATACTTGATAACTTCAACATCTGTAGCATCCCCTTCCAAGTTTACAACAGGATATTCCAGCTCAATCCCGACAAACAATTCAGGATTTTCTTTAATATTTTTTAAATACCGATGTTTTAATAAATCGATAGAACGAGACATACTTCCCTACACTTTCATAATCTAAATAAAATTTGAATAACTATTATTATACCAAAAATAATATAAAAAGGAACGAAGATTTACAACGTTCCTTAACTCTATACTATACCGGCGGCCGGGGTCGAACCGGCACGTCCTTGCGGACACTGGATTTTGAGTTCCATAACTATATTATTTAAATCTTACAAGCTTGATTTAATAGGGTTTTAAGCCTTTTGAATCTTGTAAAATAGACTCACTTTTCAAATTTTAGTAACTTTTTGGTAACACTCCATATCTTATCGTTCTAAGAGCATCATCAGAGAATAGACAATATGTCCCAACAGATTATATTCATCCAGAGGTATTCAAGACACTCGTACGATTATTTGAGTTATATGAAATATTAACAGACTAGACATAAATTAGGTCTAGTTTTTGTATAAATGACTCTAATATTTTTCTTTTAGATAATTCCTAAAGCATTTTTTACTACTCTAATACCATCATCAATACTTCCGGCATACTGAATATTTTGTTTAGCTTGGTCAATTTGAAAATCAGAAACATATGTTCCTGGTGTTAAGCTTTGACTATCAAATCCATTTGAAACGATAAACGTATATTTTCCAGTCCAATCTTTTTCAACAGTTAATGTAATCATTTTATTTTCTCCTTTAATTAAGGTAAGTGTTTTTTCTTATTATAACAAAAATAACTCTTTAGCCCAAGAATTTGATAATTCATTTTCTAACAAAACTTTTTCTTGCCATATCCCAGAATATTTTAAACCACAATCTTTAGCAGAATTTTTATGATTCCCATTTATATTTTCAGGCATAAGCGCTGGTATCTCTTTCCATACACTTCTTGATTTACCATTCATTGTTAATACTCTGTCATCGTGAAAATTAAAAGTTCCATATCCTTTTTCTTGAGGTAAAAATGATAAGTTTTCACTTGGGATATAAAGCATATTTGATTGCAAATTACTCATATGGTCGCAAGAATGAGGATGAAATGGATACATACTTTGCAGAGATTCTTTATCATTCATCATATTACCAATTTGCAAATAACCATAAATGATATTTAGATCCGGGGCATCTTTTTGAAAATGCAATGTTCCGTTGTAAATATCTCCTTCGGTTTGTCTAAACCATCCGAAAAATAGAAAAAGATCCCCGATAGAAACATTTTGATTTCTTAATAATCCCTGTGAGCTTTTAATTTGACCAAATGCTGCTCTCCAGTTAGAAACAGGAGTATTCCTAAGATTTTCTCTTATATCTGGATCAAGATGACAATTATAATGATTTGTTTTATCTTCTTTCCCTTTTAGTTGTCTTAAGATATCTGAAAATAATACTCCGTTATAGTTTAAGTCGTCAAAAGAGATACTATCAAACTTGGCAGGTATTGGCAACGAAAGTAACGTCCCGTCAGGTAATATAGGACTCGGGATGGAACCATTGGATGAATCAAATCCCTTTCTTGATAAAATTATTTTCACAATTCTTTTCCTCGTATAAAGAATGGATGATAGGGCAAATCCATTACTTTGTTTTGTGAACCTAGTATAGTTTCAGCAAATTCTATTAATTCTAACACATCAGTAAATCTCTCTTCTGAATTATAAAATCCATTTTTAGCGTTCCATCTTGGAAATGGTTTCCCATTCATTCTTGCTCGTTCCCCCATCGGAAAAAAGTCTAAAATTTCTTTAGGAATTTTAAGTGGAGACTTACCAAAATAATTAAAACGGTCTGCAAGAATCACTATTTCATTCATAAAATTTGATTGGTTTAATCCATTCTTTTCAATCAGCCATTGATAAGTATAAGTATCTCTTCTATTATTAGATTTTGGAGATAGCAAATATTCTTTCATTGTTAAAATTTCACTAATTTTAGCAACAAAAATTAGATGATTATATTTTGGAGTGATAAACATTCCTTGATCATCTCTCCATTTTTTCCCATCATTTGAATGCCCTGCTACAGCCATTATGTAAGCATCTACAGACTTAGAATTTATTTTATCCGCCCAGTTCTTTTTAATATTCCTTCTTAACTGAAGCATACACCCTCCTTCGGTAAGAAGATGGGAGGTTGTATCATAATTTTCTGTAAAAACACAAGGATTGATACCATAATCATGAGTCATTCTATAGCAGTAAAAAATAGTTTGTTTATCCACTTTTTTATCTCCTTATCTCCAAAATTTTTTGTATTCTAATTAAATATAGTATATCAAAAATACTTTTTTGAAGAAAGGGATTTTGGGTTCAATTCCCACTTTTTTTGAAACTTAAAACCTTGATTTAATAAGGTTTTAAAGTCTTTAGTTTTCACAAAATAGAGCAATTTTCCAAATTTTAGTAACTTTTTGGTAACTGAAGAGAAGTCTCAATTTGATGTTCTCTGACACTAAAAATATCTTATAAATAATTTAATGGTATACTAACATTAAGTAACTATATCCTACAAGCTCATCATTATAATACTAAAGCGGATATGGGAAATTATGATTTAACAAAAATCGTCGATGGTATAAAGACCTAATTAATAGAAAGGAATGCCACGTATATGTCAAACCAAAGATTTCATACTTCTAACAATGTAATAGAGCCATATCAATACGATATAGCTCTGAACTACATTGAAACTTATAGACCTTCAACTGAAATTAATAATTTAATAGAAACCTATTTAATCCTGAAATTAATTAAAAAAGAAAATGAATTTTCTAAATTCAAACATCTAATTTCAAAATTTCATAACGATATATCCAAGAATTTCCCAATTACCATTTTTGAAATAGACTATGATAGCATTGATATTTTTTATAAAGACATATTCTGGGAGTTAGTACTATTCTTAGGAAAAATTAATAAAGATGATGTTAGTCAGTTTGAATCATACATTAAAAAATATAATATCCCGACAATAAATCTTAAAAATGTTACAAAACTGATTGACCTATTTCCGCAAGTTATCAAAGAAAATTTTCTCTCTCTGTCCAGAAATATAGAATTTTTCTTGAATCATCAATCAGGAAAATTCACAGATTCTAATGGTTTATACATTAAATTAGGTATCACAAATGAAGAGATAAATAATCTAGCAAGAGAATATTGTCAGACAGATAGTATTAACCCCAACTATTTACAATCAATTGTTGAGTATAAAAAATTAAGCAAATATGAGTTTGATGATGAGATTAAGCTTTTAGCTAAAAGAAAAAGTGATAAATTTTGGGAAAAACATTTTGAAACTAATGAAGGGTTCCAATACTCTATATCAGTTGGCATCAAGTCTTTAGATTCTGATAAATTATATGAGCCTATTAAGAATGGTATTCTTTTAAATAAAATTATACTAGATGAACATCATGATTTTCCGACATTACTAAATAATTATATTTATTTACTTGGCTTCTTTAATCATGAATCGGGATTACCTTGGCTAGTTGCGAATGAAGAAACATTCAGTTTCACTCGTTACTTTTCTCACAAATCAAATGCTCATTATGATTCTTATTTTCCTCAATTAAAATTTTGTCACAATTTGTTATTTCAGGCATATTTTGATTACTTAAAACAAAATGAAATTGATGTCGAAGAGATAATAGAATGGTATTTCAATATTTACCTTGAAACAGAGTTAGATATAAAAGGTTTTCATTTCCATGCTTCCAATAAAGAATCTTCTTATTACGAAAGAGGAAAATCGATAATTTGTGAAATGGATAGTATCTTAGACCAATACGAACTATTTGTTAGAAATGGAGAAATCAACCAAGATTTATTAGAGATTAAATCTAAAGCCTCCTCTTATGCTTCATTAAAATCATTCAATGAGAAAAAATTTATCAAATTGAACAACACTCCTGATAATTCTATATTGTTCTCTGCGCTTTTTTCTGAACAAAGTCTACTTGGCTTCATTTCATCAAAAAATGACAACAAAACCTTCTTTAAACATATAATAGATGGTGTAAAGATTACAGATTTTGCTGATTATCAGGTAGAACAAATAAAAATTCTAATAGAAAAGAATATTTTAAAACTATCAAATGATGTTATAAAATTTACAAATTTCCAAGAAATTAACATTTTGAATAAATTATGGAAGTCAGGTACTTATTGCCTATACTATAAAGATAAATTGATACTAGATATTGCAGAAGACCTTTGTAAGAAAGGGTATTGTGAATATTCAGATAATCTTCTTTCTGAATATGAAAGTAATTATTTATCTTATATTTTGGATGATAAAAAATATGGTAACGGCTTAAAGATAAGAAATAAATTTTCTCATGGTAAATTTGGATATAAAAAAGAAGAAGAACATTTACAAAATTATTTAGAGTTACTTCAGATTGTCATTTTTTATGTGATGAGAATCAATGATGAATTGGAGTACTATACAACTTTAAAACACTCTTATAAGTGATACTAAATTCTAATGAACTATTAAGTTGAGTAAAAGAAAAATAGCCTTATCTTCTTGATAAGGCCATTTTTTAGTTACAGTTATGGTAAGAGTAACTACTACATTACATACGGAGATGAGAAAACAGGGCAGACCTTATATTTAAGAAAACCTAATGATGATAAAAGACTTAGAATATATGATAAACGCTTAGAACGAGCTTCTAAGCTCGGTGTCAGCAAGAGATTTATCGAAAATTGGATAAGAACTGAGTTAGAACTACGAAAAGAGAAATCCCACTACTTTATTCAAGAATGGCTCAATTCCGAAATAGACCTTCTAAACTTTACAAAGGGATATCTAAAGGATAAAGTGAAGTTTTATACTGATAGTTACTTTACAAAACGTCTGAGGTCTTGGGAAAAATTCTTAGGTTCGTCAACTCCGGTTACTATTACTATTTCAAAATCAAAGACAGAACTAGAAAAAAAGTTAGATTGGTTTGTCTTTAAAGGTTCTGGAGCCATTCTAAGAGCATATAAGTTTCTCTATGAAAATGGATTACTATTTGAACAAGAGAAAGAGAACTTTGAAAAATTAGAAGCTTTGGAGTTTCCTCCAGAGTTAGCAAGTCAACTCATAGAAAGGGTAATATCCTTCAAAAGAGAAGATTTAATACCAAAAATTAAGGATAACATAAAAAGGAGAAATTAAACATGGCAAAAATGCTATCACAAAATGACTGGAATTTTGATAACATCGGAACGAAATTTGAATTAGATGAGGTACTTCCAAAATTTGAAACAGAAGTCAGAGCCGATGAAAATGGCGAGATTATCAAAAATAGTGATGGAAGCGAAAGACGATTTAATACCCAAAAGATTGTTGGTTGGAAATATAATATTACTATCAAAGATGGACCATTTAAGAAGAAATCAACACAAGTATCCGTTGACAATCCTGAACCACTAGTTGATAATGATTATATTCAAGCAATGGATGAAGTATCTGTTACATTTGAAAATCTTCGAGCTTCAATGATTAGCAAAACGATGTATTATAAGGCTGATGCTATTCATTTGGTAAATAATAAGCAAAAATAATTCAATGGCTAGGGGAGTAAGAACTCCCCTTAATTTATAAAATTATCAAAGGAGAACCAATGATTAAAACCGTAACAAAAGATGATTTGATTGAACTTGGATTCAGCCCTGGTACCGCAAGAAAAATTATACATACTGGGAAAGTACTACTAGTCAATCGTGGCTTTTCTATCTATAACAATAAACGAATCGGTACTATTCCAGCAACTATTGCAGAAGAACTTCTAGGACTGGAACTGCAGAAAGAAGCATAGAATATGGCTATTCGTAAAAATAAAGATGGTTCTTGGATTGTCGATGTTTCGAATGGTATTAATGCTGTCACGCTTAAACAACGTAGAATAGTTAGAAAAGGCTTTAAAACGAAAAGGGAGGCTCTGTAAGCTAACAGTATTTAAGAAGTGTAGAACTAAAGGAAAAAAGCTTCGGTTCAAAAGTAACAATAGATAATCTTTATAAGCTATTAAAAGAAGAAGATAAAATAAATAATAGAAAAAAGAGTTATATCGATACACAAGAAAATAACTACAACAAGCATATAAAAGATTACTTCTCAAAAGTTTATGATGTTTCAAAACTCACTTATGAAGATATCTATCAATTTCGAGAAGATTTAAGAGAAAAGAATGCTAGAAATTCTGAGAAAAAATTAAGTCCAAATACTATTAATAAAATCATAGTTCTATTAAAGAAAATACTAGATGTCGGATTAAGAAAAGGATATTACAAGGAACATCCGGTAGGTTTATTAAAAAAAATTACCGATAGAAAAAAGAAAAATGCAATTTTGGACAGTTAAAGAATTTAAACATTTTCTTTCTCTATTCAAAGATGACGAATATAATCTTGAATTACTATTTACAGTACTTTTCTTTACTGGCTTACGACTTGGAGAAGCGCTCGCACTTACTTGGAAAGATATTGAATTTTTTACAAGTACAATACATGTTAGTAAGTCAATGTACGTGAATAAAGGTGAAGAACACATTAGTTCTACAAAGACAAAATCCGGTACTAGAAGAATCATTATTAATAAAAAGCTTATAGAAACACTAGAAGAATGGAAAACAGAACAGAACGAAAGACTAAGAGAATTTTCAACTGATACTGAGAAACTCCAAATTTTTCAGGATAGTCCAATCACTCTAACAAAAAATTCTATTGAAAAACAATATAAAAAAATTCTATCTAGAGATAGTTCTTTAAAGAAAATAAGAATTCATGATTTTAGACACTCTCACGCTTCTCTTTTAATAAATCAAGGCGAAGATTACTTAATTGTGAAAGAGAGATTAGGACATGCTTCTATAACTACAACAATTGATACGTACTCCCACTTATATCCAAGTAAACAAAAAGATTTAGCAGAAAAGCTAGACAATCTTTTATAAAAAACGTAAATTTTCTAAGAATATAGTGGACTATTATACTAAAATATGATATATTCTAATTGGCAAAAAGATTGCAGGAATAATTCATTGCAAATCCAAATAAGAAGGCAATAAAAAGTAGGCTTTAAAAAAATAAAATAGGAGAATTAACGATAAATAAATTAATTTGATTATACTTAATAATCACATAAAATTAATTTTTAATATCTGTATCTAATACAGAATAGACTTTAGTTAAACTATACGCTTACAAGTGTTAAGTGTAAAATTTTTATGATATTACTTGATAAAAAACTATCTAGTATTTATTATAACTAATTTATATAAAATTTATGTCTACAAATAGTTTTCTTTCCTCGTCCACCGGGCGGGGTTTTTTGTTAAAAAAAAACAGAGCCCTACCCTGCTCTGCGTGATAATTCTTAAATTTTTAGCCCAGAATGCTAATTGAAGAATAAATCAATAGCTTTTATAATATAATGGGCAATAATTTTGGCTAAAATTGGCCAAGAAAATTTGACAATCATCCGGCAAAAAGACTGCATTTTCTTAAAATTCATAGCAACTCCTTTCCAGGAGCCCTCACACTATGAAAAAATGGGTAAGCAAAAATATTTCCACAGTAGTTAATCAAGAGATATAATCAACTAAAACACCAATAGCATCCGACTTCCTCTAGACATCCCACCCTACCACCTACATAACTATTTTACAATAAAAAACTAATCAAAACAATATAAAAAAGTAATTAAAAGCATAAAATGTGAAATAGGAGGTAAGAAAACAAAAAATTAAAAATTTTAAGTAGAAAATTTATATACTAATAAAAATTGATTTTTACTTGCCGTCCTTTATATAAAAAAATCAATGTTTAGAAGACAATATTAATCATCAAAAAAATTTTCAATATCCTCTTGCTTACTAAAATCAAGTTTAACAAGTTTTGACTTTTCTTTCGCTAAAAATTTAATATCTCTTTTTACTTCTTCAACTTCAAGCATTGAATAGTTTTCTTGATTGTATAACATGAAATCTCTCCTAGAATAGTATATATCTATTGTATATTTTTATATTAAACGAATCAAGTTTAATACAGAATATGTTAAATAATTACTTCTGAATTTAGCAAAAAAAATGTTTAAGTAACTCTGAAAGAAAAAAAACAAGGTCAAAAAACCTTGTCTTTATTACTATACCGGCGGCCGGGGTCGAACCGGCACGTCCTTGCGGACACTGGATTTTGAGTCCAGCGCGTCTGCCAATTCCGCCACGCCGGCAAATAGTAACTGGGGTAGCTGGATTCGAACCAACGCATGAGGGAGTCAAAGTCCCTTGCCTTACCGCTTGGCTATACCCCAATAATATAAAATAGGCGAGTGATGGGGATCGAACCCACGCATGCCAGAGCCACAATCTGGTGTGTTAACCACTTCACCACACCCGCCATAATTCTATTAACACGGGCAGTAGGAATTGAACCCACACTGAAGGTTTTGGAGACCTTAGTTCTACCTTTAAACTATGCCCGTAAAATGGAAGGGGAGGGATTCGAACCCCCGAACCCGAAGGAGCGGATTTACAGTCCGCCGCGTTTAGCCTCTTCGCTACCCTTCCAAAATATATAAATGGCGCGAGACGGAATCGAACCGCCGACACATGGAGCTTCAATCCATTGCTCTACCAACTGAGCTACCGAGCCT